>JABIPV010000040.1 GCA_018699075.1 Kordiimonadaceae bacterium
CGTATAAATTAGATACATCATGTGTTTGTGAATATTTATTCACGACCGACGTGGTCGGATCATCGCCCATGCGACAACCACCAACTTCATGGTTTACACCGCCACCAGGGCCACTTAACTTTCCAGCTTTACGTTGTTCTTCAAATCTATCTTGAACAACAATTGCCCCCATATTTTTCGCCAGTTCATGAAGTGATTTATACATATGTGATGTACGTCTAAAATCTTCATCTGACCATTGCCAATGGAATTTCGGCACGGACACACCCCATTTATCCTTAACATCAGGGTCAAGAGTTAAACGGTTTTCTCTCGTCACGGTCATACTACCAAGGCAGCGAATACCCATCACGGAACCATAATGACTTCGCATGTAATCCTTAAGCCTTTTGCCGTAGACACCTTGTTTGCCGATCAGCATACCCCTAAAGGCAGAATTTGGACCAGGTGGACCAAAACGGCCACCGCCATAAGGGCTTACTTCGAGTTTATATCCGCCGGAGAAATCAGCCTCACCACCAACCGCTTTATCATCACCATGTAACCACCAAGGCGCATAAAGATGAGGTTGCGAAACACCATCCTCATTATGAGGCGGGCAATTTTCCAAGGCAGGTATTTGAATGGTCAGACCAGCACCTGTAGTATCGGAAAGATATCTACCCACATTGCCAGAAGAATTGGCAAGGCCGTCTGGTGCTTTATCGGTTTTTGAATTTAGTAATATACGTGAAGTTTCCATTGCGGCCGGGGCAAGTGCAACAACCTTTGCATAAACATTTTTATGTTCGCCCGTATTGCTATCAATATACCTTACACCGATGGCTTTATCGCCTTCTTCGTTCATAAGAACTTTATAAACAACTGCATTGGTGAGAATTTCGAGCAAACCAGTTTCTTTTGCCGGATTAATATATGACGTCACGCTGTCAAACGCCGCACCGATTGAACAGCCGCGAATACAATTGGTCGCATAAAAGCAAGCCTGTCTATCATGAAGCGGAGAGGTCAATATTGCCGTCGGATGAGCCATGGTCTTAATGCCCATTTTTTCACATGCCTTGGCAAAAATTAGCTCACTCGCCCTTGGTGCTGGTGGTTTTTGACGAATATGATTTGGTGATTGCGGTGAATTTTCTGTTGCCTCATCCGGGTCTGGGCCAAAAAGACCCATAATGGTTTCAACCCGGTCATAATAAGGAGCCATATCATCATATGAAACAGGCCAGTCATCCGCGCGGCCCGTATTGGTTTTTGATTTAAAATCATCGGGACCATAGCGAGGAACTTGTCTACCAAAATGATGGGTTCTACCGCCAAGTTGACGGGCACGCCACCAATTAAATCCTTCACCTTCTGTGGTATATGGTTGGCCTTCCACTTCAAAACCACCATCAACTGTTGCATCAAAATACCCAGAGTTTTTATCTGGCGTTCCTTCATCGCGCAAAGGTGCTTCACGCGGAAATTGGAACATGGCGGCTTCTGTTTCCGGATCATAAGCACGTCCAGCTTCCACCAGTAATACATTTACCCCTTGGGCCGTTAATGTATGAACCATCATGCCGCCGCCCGCACCGGAACCTACTACGATAACTTCATGATTATCAGCCATATTTCATTCCTTCTTAATTCTTAAAGATCATTATTCTTTAGTCGTTCAATAATATTATCTGCGGCTCTCATGGCTAATGCCATAATGGTCAGTGTCGGGTTTTTTTCTGCATGTGTAACAAAGGGCGCACCATCCGCCAGATATAGATTATCCACATCCCAGGTTTGTGAAAATTTATTAAGTACAGAAGTTTTTGCATCATCGCCCATGCGACATCCTCCAACTTCATGATTAACACCGCCGCCATCTTGTAAAACGCGACCGGCTTTGCGGTCCTCATCAAATTCATCACGGATCACGATCGCTCCCATATTTTTAGCTAGCTCATGCAAGGTTTTATTCATATGAGTGGCTCTACTGAAATCATCATCGGACCATTTCCAGTGAAATTTAGGTACGGGAATTCCCCACCTATCTTTAACGTCAGGATCAATGGTCAGATAACAGTTTTCATTTACGGTCATTCCCCCTAAACAACGAATACCAAATATAGACCCATAAGAACTACGAAGGTGATCTTTAAGCTTTTTACCATACAGACCTTTTCGGCCATAAAGAAGGTGCTTAAATGTGTCATTCGGTGAAGGTGGTCCAAAGCGTCCTCCTCCATACGGGTTTACTTCAAGTTTATATCCACCTGAAAAATCTGCTCCAGCTTTTTTCTTTTCTTCGCCGTGAAGCCACCACGGTGCATAAATATGTGGTTGCGAGACACCATCTTCATTATGAGGGGGAGCATTTTGCAATTCTGGAACCTGTATCCATAAATAGGAACCAATGGTATCTGATAAATATCTACCGACCATACCTGATGAATTAGCGACGCCATTTGGCGCAGATTTATTTTTAGAATTTAACAAAATCCGTGAACTGGCCATCGAACTGGCGGCCAATACTACTACCGATGCTTTTATTTCTTTATGCTCACCGGATGTGCGATCAACATAGACAACACCAGTAGCTTTTTTACCATCTTCATCTGTGATGATTTTTGCGACATAAGCATCTGTAATGACTTTAAGCTTTCCAGATTTTTTGGCAGGTTTAATAAAACTGGTCACGCTATCAAATGCCGCACCAATTGAACAACCACGAATACAATTAGTTGCGTAAAAACAGGCACTTCTATCTCCCATAGGCGAGGTGAGAATTGCAGTAGGATGAGCATGGGTTTTAATACCCATTTTTGCGCAAGCTTTAGCAAATATCATTTCACTTATTCTGGGGGCAGGTGGTTTCTGTCTAATATGATTTGGCGGTTGCGGAGAATTATAAACTGCTTCGTCGGCATCGGGACCAAAAATGCCTATAAGTTTTTCCGTCCGGTCATAATAAGGCTCCATATCCGCATAAGAAACCGGCCAATCTACTTCTTTGCCTGTATGGGTAAAAGTTTTAAAATCTTCCGGTCCATAGCGAGGTGTCTGCCTACCAAAGTGATGAGTGCGCCCGCCAAGTTGACGAGAACGCCACCAGCGAAAACCATTACTGCCTTCACTTTTATCTTCTGTATAAGGTTCATCAGGAAAATCCCGCCCGCCAATATTAGCATCATAAAAGCCGGCATTTTTATCGGGTGTTCTCTCCGCTAATAATGGCGCTTCTTTGGGAAGTTGAAACATGGCTGTTTCCGTTTCAGGATCAAAACTTCTTCCCCCTTCAAGCATCAATACATTAATACCTGCCTGCGTTAAAGTATGGGCCATCATGCCGCCTCCGGCACCTGACCCAATTACTATAACCTCGCTTATATTTGCCATATTTTAATGATTACTTTCCTGTCGGCATTCCTGTTTCTTCCCATGTAGGAAGGCCCGGTGTGTTTGGCAGTTCCGTAATGCTAATATCCTTCACATTGACGATGGTTTTGCCGCCGCTATGAACTTGGATGCCGATATGTCCGTCTTGTGGAATACCTTCATC
>JABIPV010000043.1 GCA_018699075.1 Kordiimonadaceae bacterium
AGCGACCTGTTAAACTCACATTAGGAAATAGTCTTAGGGCGCCGCCAAGTTCATAGGCTGATACATTATCATAAAGGTTATAATCAGAAGAAAATAACAAGGATTGCTTGCGATTATATTCCCCAACACGCAAATCTGCTGACCATTTATCACTCATATACCCAAAGCCAAGATCAAAACCACTAAGATCAGAGCTAAACAGATAATCATTTTGACTATAAGAACCACCGAGATGGAAACCGGAATAACCGATACCAAAATTTAAATTGTAGGATTTTTGTGCTTTAAGGTTTTTGTTTAATAAACCTGTATAATCACCAACATTTGATTGTAAATAGCTTGAGCCTAATAGTACTCTAAATGATTTATTTTTATTCAGCCGATTTGCAAGTGAATCGGACGAAGATAAAGAAAACACCATTTGTGACCCGGCAATATTTTTGTTGTCATTACCAAATGATAATGATGATGACGGAATATTAAAGGATAAAGAAGGGTTATAGCTATATTCTTGATTCACACGCAGTAATGGTTTTTTCTCTTTGTGAGCAGTATTCAGTGATAAAATAGAACCATCCGCATTTGTAGGATCTGTAAGCTGAATATATTGAGTAGAACCGGTTTCTGTCGGGATATTTAGGAATTGGTCGAAATCACTTTCCAGAGTTTCCATTATGATTTTGTAGCTATTATTATTGGAATCTGGTTGCAAATAGTTCGGATTTTGACGAATCTTATCTTCAGCCAACGCAGAGCACGTCACGACAAGGGCACTCAACGTACCCATTATCATGGCGGAAAGCTCATTATGTACTATGCGTTTAATCACGTCTATTATTGTCCAAAAGATAAAATAAAATATCAATATCAATGAGTTACTTGTGTTGCTCACCATTGACAAAAATATGAATTTTACTTTTATTAAAAGTATTTCAAACTAATTCGATGATAAGTATATAGAAATAAAATAAAAATTCAATAACTTGCGCGAAATAAAAAATCATTTTTTCAATTATTTGATAAGACATGAGGTGCAAAATCTGATAAACAACTTTATCAAAATTACAGAGCTCGTTATGATTAAGTATTATATATTGTCATAAAAAGCATAAATGCCTGAAACGTTCAGGGGATAAGATAGGAATATACATGTTAGTAATGCATAAAACATCAATGATAAATATTTCAAAAATATTGATGATAATGACACTCCTGTTGGTTGGTGGCTGTACTACTCGAACCGATATAGGAGAACCACGGACAAATATCGAAGCCGCAGAAAATGTTTTTGAGATTGGTGTTAATGCGTATTTATGGCGTGCGACACTTGATACGATGGCTTTTTTACCTATTACCAGTGCGGATCACCAAGGTGGCGTTATTCTTACTGATTGGAAAATAAGTCCATATGATGAAAATGAGCGAACCAAAGTTGATATTTTCATCGTCGGTAGGGAACTTCGTGCGGATGCTTTAAATGTCACTGTTCACCGCGAAGAATTAAAAGACGGTAATTGGTCTTCTATAGAGCCGCGCGCTAACGCCTCGACGCAAGTAATTTCCGCCATTCTATATCAAGCACGAATATTACGGCGTGATAATGCCCCGGAAACCATCCAATAATAACGTTTTAAATCATCTTGCCGGGACAGGAATAATTTATCAGAAAGAAGAAGTATGACACGCTATAACGCCAGTGCGACAGAGGCAAAATGGCAAAAGGTTTGGACTGAGAATGAGACCTTTACAGTTACTGAAGATTACGACCTGCCAAAATATTATGTTTTAGAAATGTTTCCGTACCCATCAGGTCGCATTCATATGGGGCATGTTAGAAATTATACACAAGGCGATGTCGTTGCCCGTTATAAGCGTGCAAAAGGATTTAATGTCCTTCATCCAATGGGGTGGGATGCTTTTGGAATGCCTGCTGAAAATGCGGCAATGGAACATAATGTTCATCCTGCCAAATGGACTTACGAAAACATTGATCATATGAAGAGCCAATTGAAAAGCATTGGCTTTTCATTTGATTGGACCCGTGAATTTGCAACATGTGATCCTGAATATTACGGTAAAGAACAGGCCATGTTCATTGACTTCATGAATGCAGGACTTGTGTACAGAAAAGAATCTTGGGTTAATTGGGATCCTGTTGATAATACGGTTTTGGCCAATGAACAAGTTATCGACGGCAAAGGCTGGCGTAGTGGCGCTGTGGTTGAACGAAAAAAATTAAACCAGTGGTTTTTTAAAATTACCGAAGTCGCAGATGATCTGGATGCAGAGCTTGAAAACCTTGAAAGATGGCCCGAAAAAGTACGCGTGATGCAAAAAAATTGGATCGGAAGATCCAAAGGAATGCACTTAACTTTTAACGCTTCACAGAATGACGAAGAAATAACCGTTTACACCACCCGTCCGGACACCATTTTTGGTGCTTCTTTCATTGCTATCGCGGCGGATCATCCTCTTGCGGCGGAACACGCAGAAAATAATGCCGATCTTGGCGATTTCATTAAAGAGTGTCGAAAATTGGGCACCAGTGAAGAGGCGCTCGAGAAGGCGGAGAAAAAAGGCTTTAAACTTGACCTTACGATGAAGCATCCTTTTAAAGAAGGTTGTGAGCTTCCGGTTTATGTGGCCAATTTCGTTTTAATGGAATATGGCACAGGGGCAGTTTTTGGCTGCCCTGCCCATGATCAACGGGATTTGGATTTTGCCAGAAAATATGATCTTAATGTTCAGGCTGTTGTTATCCCTTCTGGAGAAGATGTATCAACTTTCGCAGTAGAGAACATTGCTTATACGGACCCAGGAACCATCGGCAATTCTGAATTTCTTGATGGCATGACAGTGGAACAGGCAAAGGCAAAAATCATTGACCTTGGTGAAGAAGGAGGCTTTGGTTCCGCGACCACAAATTACCGTCTTCGTGATTGGGGCGTAAGTCGTCAGCGTTATTGGGGCGCACCGATCCCAATTGTCTATTGCGATGATTGTGGTGTTGTAGAAATACCAAAAGAAGAATTGCCAGTTATCCTACCAGAAGACATCAGCTTTGATAAACCGGGTAACCCGCTTGACCATCATCCGACCTGGAAACATGTGAATTGTCCAAAATGCGCAAAACCTGCACAGCGAGAAACAGATACATTTGATACTTTCATTGATAGCTCATGGTATTTTGCCCGTTTTGCGTCGCCTAAATCAGATGCCCCTTTTGATAAAAAAGCAGTGGATTATTGGTTGCCGGTTGATCAATATGTTGGTGGTGTTGAACATGCAATTTTACATCTTCTTTATTCGCGTTTTTATACCCGCGCTATGAAGGAGGTTGGATTATGTGACGTAAAGGAACCGTTTGATGGTCTCTTTACTCAAGGCATGGTTTGCCATGAAACATATCAAGATAAAGAAGGCAATTGGGTATTACCTGAAGATTTGGATAAACAAAGCGACGGCACGTTTAAAATCAGAGCGACAGGCGAGGTCGTAAAAGCTGGGCGTTCAGTAAAAATGTCTAAATCAAAGAAAAACGTTGTTGATCCGACGGCGATTATTGATACTTATGGTGCCGATACTGCGCGGTGGTTTATGTTATCGGATAGTCCTCCTGAAAGGGATCTTGAATGGACAGAAGAAGGCGTCGAAGGTGCATGGCGTTTTACTCAACGTTTATGGCGCACGGTTACCACTAATCTTGACGCAGTTAAAAATGTAACGGCAGATCAGCCGTCCAATTTTAGTAAAGAAGCACAAGACCTAAGACGGATGACGCACTTTTCCATTGCCTCTATCGGGAAAGATATTGAAGATTTCCATTTCAATAGTTCTGTTGCACAAACTTATAAATTCTCAAATGCAATAGGTGCCTTTAAATCAAACAATAGTGAGGGTGATCTTTTTGCCCTTCGTGAAGCCATTGAAAGTCTTATTCTTGTCACATCTCCTATGATGCCCCACCTCGCAGAAGAAATGTGGAAAATGGTCGGCAAGGAAGGGTTGGTTTCTGATGCCGCGTGGCCCGTATCACGACCTGAACTAATTCAAGAAACTTCAGTGACAGTCGTTGTCCAAGTTCAAGGAAAATTAAGAGATAAACTGGAAGTGGCTAAAGATATGGACAAAGCAGAAGTAGAGGCCCTGGCTCTTGCTTCCGATAAAGTTCAGAAAGCCATTTTAGGAAAAGAAATAAGAAAGATTATTGTCGTTCCCAATAAAATCGTTAATATTGTTGTTTAGGGATAAGCTTAAAGGATAATTGATGCGACCACAGGTTAAAATGATGATGAAATTATTGGGACTTCTAGTCCCACTTGTAGTTTCATCTTGCGGATTTAAACCTATGTACGGGCAAAATTCTGTAAATGGTACGGGACTTGCTCAGGTAATGGCGAATATTAAAATTGACCCCATTAGAAATGTTGTTGGTCGCCAAGAACGTCTCTCACAGCTTTTGGAAAACAATCTTAGAGACCGCATCTCACCGCTTTCAAAGGCGGGAGCATCGGAATATGTGTTAAAAGCAAATTTTGAAGTTGAAGAAAGAGGTTACGGAATTCGTGCGGACGAATCTGTGACTATCCAGAATTTAAAACTATCTGTCAGGTTCAGCCTTATAGATATAAATAGTGATAAAGCCGTAATGGACGGCACCGCTCGGGCTGTTGTCACATACGATTTGGTGCAATCAGACTTTTCAAATAAAACCGCGCGTGAAACGTCGCTAACACGCCTAGCAGAAGAAGCAACCAATCAAGTGGTGACACGTGTTGGTACATTTTTAAGTAATATGCAAAAGGCGTCCTGATGAAGCTCACGTACCGTGATATTGATGCCCAAGTTAAAAAATTATCTCCACAATATTTGGCCGTGTTAATTTATGGTCCTGATGAAGGACTGGTGCGCGAACGGGCCACAAAAATTGCTAAACAAGTGGTCGAAGATCTGCAGGACCCGTTTTTGGTCGCCAATCTAGATCCCGATACATTAAAATCCGAACCGGGGTTGCTCGGTGATGAGGTTGCAGCCATTTCCATGATGGGGGGACGCCGGGTGATCCGTGTTGAAGGGGCCGCTGAAAATGCCAAAGTTGCCGTTGAAGGCTTTTTGAACAATCCAGTCGGGGATGGTTTAGTTGTGGTTTCAGCCGGAAATTTAAAACCGACATCGGGTCTTAGAAAATTGTTCGAAAAAGCAAAGAATGCAGCGGCACTTCCGTGTTATGCGGATAATCAAGCATCCTTGGATAGTTTAATACATGAAGTTATGCGGGAAAATGGACTTTCTATTGATGCGGACGCGGCATCCTTTCTGCAAATGAATTTAGGTAGCGACCGTTTGGTATCCAGAAGTGAGCTTAATAAACTTGCTCTTTATATGGGACCTTCCGATAAAAGAGAAACCGACATGGTGTCTCTCGATGATGTGGCAGCCTGTGTTGGTGATAGTGGTGCGCTCACCATTGATACTATAACCAGTGCCACACTTAGTGGCAATTTACGCGGGCTTGACGATAGTCTTTTCAAGGCCTTTAATCGCGGTGAAAATGCCATAGCCGTTCTGCGGTCATTGCTTCGCAAAGTACAGCGTATGCATCTTGCCCGTGGCTATATGGATCAAGGTTTTTCTGCTGATCAGGCGATGAGTAAACTTATGCCCCGCGTTTTCGCCATGGAAACTAATAAATTTAAAATGGACCTCAATAAATGGACCACGGGCCGCCTCGCTAGTGCCATGGCCATAACCTCCGCCGCTGAAGAAGACTGTAAAACAACGGGCATGCCCGTTGAAGCGATATGTGCCAGAGCTTGTCTAAGAATAGCTAATGCGGCAAAGCGGTGAAAATTACGAGGTTTAATTAAGTAAACTGTCCCCTTATTATATTATTTTTTTATGGTCCTCCTTAATACTTGTGCTAGGTTATGAAATATAAAAAAATATAGGGAGTAATAAATTGTCACATGTCGTTCAAGAAAAATGGTCTTCGGGTACAGCTTTTCTACTGGCTGCCATTGGTAGTGCCGTTGGTTTAGGGAATATTTATCGCTTTCCTTATGTGGTTGGTGAAAATGGTGGCGGGGCTTTTGTACTGCTTTATCTTGGCATCGTGATCGTTTTTGGTATTCCGCTGGTGATGACGGAACTCACCATCGGTCGAAGAAGACAAGTTCCTCCTATTACCGCTTATACTCAATTAAGTGAAGGCAAGAAAAGTCAGCCATTTTGGATATTTGCCGGCTATTCTAGTGTGATAACACCACTTGGCATTCTTGGTTTTTACTTTGTGATTGCAGGTTGGACTTTAAATTACGTTTTTAAAATTCTCACAGGAAAATTAAGTAATTTGGCAGAAGGAGACACACAAGCCGTATTTGCGGATATGATGGCAAGTCCAGGGACGTTAATTTTCTGGATGACATTAAGTGTGATTATTACTGCTTTCATTATTTCGCGCGGTATTAAAGCCGGCCTTGAAAAAGCCGTGAATATATTGATGCCGATGCTGTTCGTAATTTTACTAAGTCTTGTGGCATATTCCGCTTTTAATGGTGGTATGGCCGAAACATTTGAATTTATGTTTACGCCGGATTTTGAAAAAATTAATATGAAAACCCTACTGGAAGCAACCGGTCAGGCATTTTTCTCACTCTCTCTCGGTAGTGCAACCATGCTTGTATATGGTTCTTACTTACCTAAAGAAGTATCAATTCCAAAGATGGCATGCGGTGTAGCCTTCGCTGATACATTCGTTGCATTGGTTTCTGGTTTCGCGATCTTCCCAATTATCTTTACCAACGGTATGGAACTTAATTCTGGTCCGGGCCTTGTGTTTGAAACATTGCCGGTTATTTTTGACCAGATGCCTTTTGGTAACGTATTTGGAATAATGTTCTTCTTACTTCTGGCTTTTGCGGCGATCACATCAACTATTTCACTGTTTGAGCCCGCGGTTTCAAACTTAGAAGAGCGCGGTATTTTCACCCGTAGAAAAGCATCTTTGGTTGTCGGTATTGGCCTATGGTGTTTGGCCGCACTTTCTGCTTTATCACTTAATGTGTTATCTGATTGGCATCCGCTTGCTTTTAATAGCACGCTAGAAAACAAAAACATCATGGATTTGTTAGAATATCTTTCTGCAAATGGCATGATGTTGGTGAACGCCTTATTCGCAGCGATCTTTTTAGGATGGATCGTGAATAGAAAAGAATCGCTCGAAGAACTTGGTCTTGGTGATAGCTGGCTATTTAAATTCTGGCGCAGTATTATTAAATATGTAGTGCCGCCTATTGTAGGGTATCTGATTATTGATTTCCTCGGCTATGGATTGATTTAGTATAGTTCATGAATAAAGCTGATTATATTATTATAGGCGCTGGCATTGCCGGCGCCTCTGCTGCTTATGAGCTTAGCAAAAAGGGCAAGGTCATTGTATTAGAACAAGAAGACCAGCCAGGATTTCATTCAACGGGGCGAAGTGCCGCCGTATTTGAAACCACTTATAAACAAGGCGATCCTGTTATCAGGGCCCTTGTTCTGGCCAGTGAAGATTTTTTTAAAAATCCACCTGAAGGATTTGCAGAGCATGATTTATTAAAATTCCGGCCTCAAATTTATATTGCAAAAAAAGAACAAAATGCAGAACTGAGAGAATTTTATAATAGCATCAGTCAAATTACTGATAATGCGTCCTTAATAAGCCATGATGATATACTCAAATATGCCCCTGTGCTTAATGATGATTATAGCCATGAAGCGATTTTACTGCTCAATGATCTTGCAGATATTGATGTTCACTCGCTGCATGATGGTTTTTTAAAAGGTATAAAAAATCACGGTAGTGAGGTCATTGTCAATGCCAAGGTAACCGCCATAGAAAAGACCGGTGACGATTGGCAACTTTCGACAGCAGATGAGAAATACTCTTCGCCAATTATTATTAATGCTGCGGGGGCCTGGGTTGATCAAGTGGCGAAAATGGCCGGGGTAAAAGAAATTGGCATTAAACCCCTGCGGCGGACGATGGTACTAATCGATCCGCAAACGGGAGATAAGAATATTGATGACTGGGCAATGGTTGTTGAATATCAAGAAGAATATTATTTTAAGCCAGATGCTGGTAAGATACTTATAAGTCCCTGTGATACAACAGTTTCAGAGCCTTGCGATGCGCAGCCCGAAGAAATTGATATTGCTTACGCCGCGCATTATTACGGTCAGTGCACGGGTACAGAAGTAACGAAGGTTGACTATAAATGGGCGGGACTGCGCAACAGTTTGCCCGATGGATACCCTGCGGTGGGATTTGCACCAGATGGGCCCGGTTTTTTTTGGCTCGCGGGACAAGAAGGCTTTGGCATAAAAACGTCTCCCGCTATGGGTCGGTTAACATCGGCACTGGTTAAGGGCGAGGCAATCCCAGAGGATATAAAAGACTTTAGCCTTGATGAAAGGCTGATAAGCGTAGATAGGTTCGCTAAAATAATAGGAGGCCAATAATGAAAAATATTGTTTACTGTGCCATGTCGCTAGATGGTTATATCGCCGATAAAGACGGTGGAGTGGCTTTTTTGGATAGCATAGAGCATCCTCCAGAAGCTGATGATTATGGTTACACAGAATTCATGGACAGTATTGATGCATTGGTAATGGGCCGAAACACATATGATACTGTAATGGGCTTTGGTGTCGATTGGCCATACGGTGATAAAACAGTCGTTGTAGTTACGCACCATGATATTAAAATATCAGATGATATAAAAGGCAGCGTCAGTTCATTTGCCGGTTCACCACAAGAAATCATCCAGCATTTGAAAGCTATGGGCAAAGTAAACCTTTACATTGATGGCGGTAAAATTATTCAAGAATTTTTGAATGAAAACCTTATCGATCAATTGATCATTTCAGTGGTTCCCATATTAATTGGCGAAGGAATTCCTTTATTTGGCCCCTTAAACAAGGACCTTAAATTAATCACTGAAAGCTCTAACCAATATAAAAATGGATTGCTGCAACTTAAATATAATGTTGTTAAATAACAGTCCCGTTTTTAATCACTTCAATGGTTTGTAATCCGCCAACTTGATAAGATAGTTCAGCGGGGTGATCAATATCCCAAAGCACCATATCAGCTTTAAGTCCTGTCTTTAAAATGCCACGGTCAGTTAATCCTAATGCCTTTGCGGCATTTCTGGTCACGCCAATAAGGGCTTCTTCCGGTGTTAAACGGAAAACAGTTGAGGCCATATTGATCATCAGCTTTAAGGATAAAACAGGTGATGATCCGGGGTTACAGTCAGTGGCAACGGCCATTGGAATGTTATGCTTTCGAAGCAGGTCAATTGGCGGTAGTTTCGTATCTCGTAAAGTGTAATAAGCACCAGGAAGAAGGACCGCGACAGTATCTGCTTCTTTCATAGCAAGCATACTTTCTTCACTTAAATGTTCAAGATGATCAGCGGAAAGAGCATTGTATTTTGCCGCAAGTGCCGCACCTTTTTGATCACTTAATTGTTCCGCATGAAGTTTTAATTTAAAGCCAAGTTTGTCTGCAGCTTTAAAAATTTGTTCCATTTCACTGTAAGTAAAGCCAATGTTTTCACAAAATCCGTCAACAGTATCTGCGAGATTTTCTTCCTTCACAGCAGGCAACATTTTATTAATGATCAGGTCAATATAACCGTGTTGATTGCCCTTATATTCAGGGGGTAAAGCATGTGCGCCGAGAAATGTTGTTATGATATCTACGCGGTTACTATTTAGTGCTTTTGCCGCGCGCAGCATTTTTAGTTCATTTTTTACATCAAGACCGTAACCAGATTTAATCTCAACCGTGGTCACGCCTTCTTGTGATAAATATTTAAGTCGTTTCGCGGCTGTTTTAATAAGGTCTTCTTCGCTGGCTTTCCTTGTTGCATTCACTGTTGAAATTATGCCGCCGCCTGCTATTGCGAGCTCTTCATAAGTGGCACCATTTAAGCGCTTTTCAAACTCATCAATTCTATTGCCGCCGTAGACCAAATGGGTGTGACAATCGATAAGGCCCGGCGTCATATAGGCACCTTTGCCATCAATAAATTCCGCATTTGGGTAATTTCCAAGTTGGTCTTTTGGCCCTAACCATTCAATCAAGCCATCTCTCACAACTATTGCTGCATTGTTAAACAGACCGTATGGACCTGCGTCCTCTTGCATGGTCATTAGATTTACATTGGTCCAGATTTTATACGTCATCGATGTAGCCATGTTATTTAAAAATTGACAATTGTTATTTTTGTAATAAAGTTACTTGTATATACAACTATATTCAGAATTGATCAAAATGCAAACTTTTATATTTTCAAAAGCACTATTGAAATCCGGTTGGGCCAATAATGTCTATATTGAAATAAATGATCTGGGCAATATTGATAAAATAACCTCGGATTATAAAGGTCAGGCAGAAAATCACGTTGTTGGCTATGCGATGCCAGGAATGAATAATGTCCATAGTCATGCTTTTCAACGGGCCATGGCGGGACTTGCAGAATATTCCACTTCACAGAGTGACAGTTTTTGGACATGGCGCGACCTTATGTATCGCTTTGCACAAGTCATCACACCAGGAGATCTAAAATCAATTGCTGCTCAGCTTTACATAGAAATGTTAAAAGCGGGATATGTGTCG
Organism: Kordiimonadaceae bacterium; assembly: GCA_018699075.1. Taxonomy (GTDB): domain Bacteria; phylum Pseudomonadota; class Alphaproteobacteria; order Sphingomonadales; family Emcibacteraceae; genus Pseudemcibacter. The sequence goes on from JABIPV010000043.1 coordinate 10,670, forward strand.
GTAGGAGAATTTCATTATTTACATAATTCCGAGCATAACACAGGCGATGAAATGTCTCACGCTATTATGTCAGCTGCGGATCAAACGGGCCTTGGACTATGTCACCTTCCGGTTCTATATATGATTGCAGGTTTCGGTGGGTTGGCGTTAAATGAAAAACAAAAACGCTTTGGTCATGGTGTTGATAAATATTTAAAACTGATTGAAAATTTAAACACTAAAATAATGGGTCAGAATAATCAGCATTTAGGAATGGCTTTCCACAGTTTGCGTGCTGTACCGCCGGAGGCAATTAAACTGTGTTTAAAGGATAGTAAAGCATCAGGCCCCATCCACATCCACATTTCTGAGCAAATGCAGGAAGTGAATGACTGCTTGGACTGGTCGGGAATGCGACCGGTTGAATGGCTATATAAACACGAAGATGTTAATGAAAAATGGTGCCTTATTCATGCGACCCATTTGAATGATGATGAAGTTTCATCTATCGCAAAATCAGGTGCTGTTGTCGGCTTATGTCCAACAACGGAAGCCAACCTTGGCGACGGTTTATTTCCGCTAAAACCCTTTCTGGGTCAAGGCGGTAAAATAGCCATCGGTTCCGATAGTCATGTATCCATCAGCATGATCGAAGAATTGCGCCTGCTTGAATATGGGCAGAGATTAAAAAGCCAACGCCGCAATGTGGCAACTGGAAAGAATGATATTCACACAGGCAGTTATTTATTTCATGAAAACTTAAAGGGCGGCGCACAGGCAAGCGGATTTAATAATGGTTCAATCGAAGTTGGCAAACGGGCCGATATTATTGTATTGGATCAGGCTTCCCCACTTCTTGTTGGTACGCCAGACCGTAATATTATCGATAGATTTATTTTTAGCGGGAATGTAAATCCGATCAAACATGTGTTGGTGGCAGGTAAAATGATAATTTCCGAATATCACCATCCTCTAGAAGAACAAATTACAGCAGAATTTAGCGTAACAATGAAGAGGTTGCAAAAATATCTTGACTAACCTGTATATACAGGTCAATATTTAGTCATTAAACACCGATTAGGAGCGAAAAATGAGCGTAGATCGCCTATCAGAACCCTTATATATGAAAATTAAGAACCATATTCTTGATCGTATTGATAGTGGCGAATGGTTGGCATCCACGCGGGTGCCGTCTGAAAATGAACTGGTGAAAGAATTTTCCGTATCGCGCATGACAACTAACCGGGCGTTACGTGAACTCACCGATGAAGGTTATCTTATTCGTGTGGCCGGTGTCGGGACGTTTGTTGCGGAACTTAAGGCAAAAAGTAATCCGTTGGAAATTCATAATATCGCCGATGAAATTCGCGCACGAAATCATGAATATAGTGCGGATGTATTAAAATGCGAAGCGGTGAAGGCAAACGACAAAATAGCAGAATTTATGAATGTCGCGCCAGGATCAATGCTTATTCATTCGCAGATAATTCATAAAGAACAAGGCATTCCCATTCAACTTGAAGACCGATTGGTCAATGAAGAAGTCGTGCCGGGATATGGTGATCAGGATTTTACCTTGAATACCCCTTATGAATATCTGATTAAAAAAGCCCCATTACAAAAAGTGGAGCATGTGGTTAAAGCGATTATCGCGCCAAACTCAATTAAAGATATTTTGGATATGGCCGATGAAGAAGCCTGTCTTTTGATTGAAAGACGTACATGGACCAAAGAAAAGGTCGCCTCAACAGCAAAATTATATCACCCCGGTTCACGTTACGAACTGCAGGGATTATTTAAACCGGAATAACTTTTTTTAGTGCCTCTTAATAAGGCGTTAATGTAATTTTTTAACTTGTATATACAGGACTTTGAAATGTCAGAACAAAAAATAAATAATCGTATTATTAAAGCCCCTACAGGCACGAAATTAAATGCGAAAAGCTGGTCCACTGAAGCGCCGCTTCGCATGTTGATGAATAACCTTGATCCCGATGTAGCGGAAAGACCCGAAGATTTGGTTGTGTATGGTGGTATCGGTAAGGCCGCGCGTAATTGGCAGTGTTTTGATCAATTGGTCGAAAGCTTAAAGCAGTTAGAGGCTGATGAAACTTTACTGGTGCAGTCTGGTAAACCAGTGGGTGTATTTAAAACCCATGAAAATGCGCCGCGTGTACTGATTGCAAATTCAAACCTTGTGCCCCACTGGGCCACCTGGGATCATTTTAATGAGCTCGATAAAAAAGGGTTGATGATGTATGGCCAAATGACTGCCGGCAGTTGGATTTATATCGGAAGCCAAGGCATTGTTCAGGGCACCTATGAAACATTCGTTGAAATGGGTCGTCAGCATTTTGGTGGTGATCTAACGGGTAAATGGATTTTAACCGGTGGTCTGGGTGGTATGGGCGGTGCTCAACCGCTCGCTGCGACAATGGCCGGCGCATCTATGCTCGCGATAGAATGTAGGTCAGACCGTATCGATTTTCGTATTCGCACCGGATACGTGGATAAGCGCGCTGAAACATTAGATCAGGCAATGGAAATGATCAATGAAGCGACAGCAGCGGGTAAGGCTGTTTCAGTTGGCTTGCTTGGCAACTGTGCGGAAATTATTCCTGAAATGCTTAAGAAAGGTTTACGCCCTGATGCGGTTACTGATCAAACATCGGCCCATGACCCGATTAATGGTTACCTTCCCATCGGCTGGACTGTTGATCAGTGGGAAAGTAAAATTGAAAGCGCACCTAAGGAAGTGGAAAAAGCGGCGGTTGATGCCATGTCCGTTCATGTGCAAGCGATGCTTGAATATGAAAAAATGGGTATTCCAACGTTTGATTACGGTAACAACATACGCCAAGTGGCATTTGATAACGGCGTTAAAAACGCGTTTGATTTCCCTGGATTTGTGCCTGCATATGTTCGTCCCTTATTTTGCCGTGGTATTGGTCCGTTCCGCTGGGTTGCGTTAAGTGGTGATCCGGAAGATATTTATAAAACCGATCAAAAAGTAAAAGAATTAATTCCTGATAATCCACACCTTCATAATTGGCTTGATATGGCCCGTGAACGCATTCAATTCCAAGGGCTTCCCGCGCGTATTTGCTGGGTTGGACTTGGTGATCGTCATCGCCTTGGTCTTGCGTTTAATGAAATGGTCAGAAATGGTGAGCTTAAAGCCCCTGTGGTTATTGGCCGCGATCATCTTGATTCTGGCTCTGTTGCCAGTCCTAACCGTGAAACAGAAAGTATGATGGATGGTTCAGATGCAGTGTCTGATTGGCCGCTGCTAAATGCGCTGCTAAATACCGCAAGTGGCGCCACCTGGGTATCGCTTCATCATGGCGGCGGCGTTGGTATGGGCTTTTCGCAGCATTCCGGTATTGTTGTGCTTTGTGATGGCACGGAACAGGCAGCAGAAAAAGTAGGCCGCGTTCTTTGGAATGATCCTGCAACAGGCGTGATGCGTCATGCAGATGCAGGCTATGAAATTGCCAAACAGTGTGCCCGTGAACAAAACCTTAACCTCCCGATGATGGATAAATAATATGAATTATATGATTAAACCACGTCATATGACGTTTGCAGATATCCGCGCCATTTACCGTGATACACATCAAATTTCATTGGATGCGTCCGCATGGGACGATATTAAAGCCGCACGAGATGTGGTTGATGCCATCACCAAAGAAGGGCGTACAGTTTACGGCATAAATACCGGCTTTGGTCTTTTGGCGCAAACAATGATCCCAAATGAGCAACTCGCGTTATTGCAGAAAAATTTAGTCTTATCCCATAGTACTGGGGTGGGAGATTATATTGATGAAGACACAGTTCGTATGATTTATGTGCTTAAAATATCAAGTTTAGCACAAGGCCATTCTGGCATTCGTCGTTCCATTATTGAAGCGTTTATTGAATTTGTAAATGCAGGCATTGTTGCCTGTATTCCTGAAAAAGGATCTGTAGGCGCTTCTGGTGATTTGGCGCCGCTGGCCCATATGACGGCAACCTTAATGGGCGAGGGGTCAGTGCTTTATAATGATGAGATCATGCCAGCCAAGGATGCGCTAAATCAAGCAGGGCTTAAACCCATTGAACTAAGCTCAAAAGAGGGTTTAGCTTTTTTAAATGGCACACAAGTTTCAACGGCATTGGCCATTAAAGGCCTCTTTCAAACGGAAGATATATTCGCGGCTGCTGTTGTTGCGGGTTCAATGAGCGTGGATGCATTAATGGGCAGCGTCGCCCCCTTTGATAAACGTATTCATATTGCCCGCGGACAACCGGGCCAGATAACCGTTGCCGAAAAATATTTATCATTCTTAGACGGCAGTAATATTCTATCGGCACATGAAGATTGCGATAAAGTACAGGACCCTTATTCATTAAGGTGCCAACCACAAGTGATGGGAGCCATATTGGATATTATTCATAATGCCGCCAGAACGCTATTGATTGAAGCCAACGCTGTAACTGATAATCCGCTTATTTTCCCTGAAAATGGTGATGTGATTTCGGGCGGTAATTTCCATGCGGAGCCTGTGGCGTTTGCGGCGGATATTTTGGCAATGGCTGTTGCGGAAATTGCTTCAATTTCTGAAAGGCGTCTTTCTATTATGGTTGATCCGAAGATGAGCGACCTTCCGGCGTTCCTTGTGGAAAATAGCGGCGTCAATTCCGGTTTTATGATCGCACAAGTAACAGCAGCGGCACTGGTTTCAGAAAATAGAACCATGGCCCATCCGTCAAGCGTGGACAGTATCCCAACATCGGCTAATCAAGAAGATCATGTCAGTATGGCCACATACGGGGCGAGGCGCCTCGGCGAAATGTGCTTTAATAGTGCCTGTGTCATCGCAATCGAGCTTATTTCCGCAGCTCAGGGTATTGATTTTAGAGCGCCCAACAAAACATCGGATATGTTACAGAAATATCATGATAAAATCCGTGCTGAGGTCGCTCATTATGATAAAGATCGTTATTTTGCGCCCGATATTGATGCGGCGACGGATATGGTACTTGATGGTGATTTCTCAGACGATGTTATGAATATCTTACCAACTGGTTCAGCATAATGACCGCCTTTCATTTTCATCAAGGATCAAAGCCGTTACTTGTGAGCATGCCACATGTTGGGCTTGAAATCCCGGATGATATAAAAGCAACCATGACCGATAAAGCATTATCAATGATTGATACCGACTGGTATATTGATAGGCTATATGATTTTTTAAAAGACATGGATGTATCAATTATTGCGGCAAAATATAGCCGCTATGTTGTTGATTTAAACCGCGGTCTTGATGGCGCAAGTTTATATCCAGGACAAAATGAAACTACCTTATGCCCGACTAATACATTTAATGATGAACCACTCTATAAAGCGGGACATGTTCCCAATGTTGAAGAACGAGCAGAGAAATACTGGCGTCCTTACCATGATCAAATATCTGCTGAACTGAAGCGAATAAAGGATAAGTTTGGATACGCTAAATTGTGGGACGCTCATTCCATAAAAAGCCATGTCCCGCATTTATTTGATGGCAGATTGCCAGATTTGAATGTGGGTACGTCTAACGGCGCGTCAGCTGATCATGGCCTAGCAGAAAAGTTGGATGCAATAGTAAGACAATCACCATATTCTTCCATTTTAAATGGCCGCTTTAAAGGAGGCTTTATCACCAGAAATTATGGTGATCCAATAAATAACATCCATGCGGTACAGCTAGAAATTTCTCAAATAACCTATATGGATGAAGCACCGCATATAAAATTCCGTGAAGACAAAGCAAATCAATTACGTCCAATATTAAAAGCGCTTATTGAAACAATGATTGAATATATCTAACATATTCTGAATGACCGCTTTCGACCCAATGCAGTCATTTGAGTTTGACGCTCATATTGATAATGGCGTTAATAGTTGACTTCTTCACGTTATGATGGTGATATGCTTCTTGAATGTAATGAGTGGCATTTGAGTAACAAAGTGTCGCGTAGTTTAGGAAGGTTGGGGATTATATGCGTCTTAAAGTAAGATTGCTATTTTTGTTTGCCGCCCTCTTATCACAACAGGCCAATGCCCAATGGGAGCATTTGGTCGAACCACTTGAATATACCGGTGTTAATAATGCAAACGGTTCTCTTTCTTTTCATTTGCGTAACAAATCAACCACTGCCCGCCAAATCCTTGAGGTAAGGGTTGAATATACTTGCGGCGGCTCTTCAACTCCATCAATTGCGGCTGTTAGGATGGACGCCATCATCTTACCGGGGGAGGTTTTTAATACACCCCCCTTTGATAGCAAATGCAAAAACACCAGCAATTTTAAATTTAAGTCTTCCGCCCATAAATTGGCCACTGAAATACAAATTGCAAAGGCATTAAAGGATAAGGGGTCAACAGAAACTGTCGTGGCAACACCACAAGCCATACCCGATGAAGTATTGAAGCTTAATTGCGGATCAGGCGACCTTAGAAGTTTTAAAATATTGACACCAAAAGGTCAAAAGCAAGCCGTTTTGTTGTTTAATCAGCTACCGGACAACCAACGTATCGTCATTAATGTTAACCCCATTTTAAAATCCAATGTTGCCGATAAGGCCGTGCGCATTCGCCAGTCAGTGTTTCGAAAGCTATGTACTTTGGAGGATAATACCCCCTTAGGTTTTGGTCAGGAAGGTATTTTAAACATCCAAAAATACTTAAAAGAACAAATGGATAAAGCCGTCAAGATTTGCAAGAGCAGCGCACATGCTGCGGCTTGCCGACAATCAGAATATTTCAAACAATTTGTTAGCCCCTCTGGGGTCCGAGGTTAAATATTTAAGGAAGATAAAAATGAAAAAATCAAACAAAAATGTTTTTTAGATAAAATTAACTAATTTTAGATAGATTTAAAAAATGAGGGGAAATCAAATGAAAAACTTTATAATTATTTTAAGCATGCTTTTTGTTTCTGCCTGTTCGGGCAAGGTATTGTATACTGATAATGGCTTAAGTAAATTTAATGTCACGGCACCACAAGTGAAAAGTGAAACCGCCATTATGAACCTGCAACAGGTAAGTATTAAAGCAGAAGAAAGATTGGTGGAACCGAATGATTTATCAAATAATGCCATGAAAGGCGGCATCGTTAAATATTTAACGGATAGCGGTTTGAACAGCGATGAAGCCGCACTGCGGGTGAATTTAGCCATTCATATTACTGAATATTCTATGTGGTCGGAAATGACCAGCGCGTGGGGATGGGCGGCAAAACCAAAGCACATCTCATCTGAGAGACTAAAAGTAAGATATGAATTCACAGATATTAATGGACTTAAATTATATGAAAATGAGATTGCAATTTCATCGGCTGGCGATATATCGGAATTTTTTGATTATGTCGTAAAACAACAATATGCAAATTTAGCGAATTTGGTTGCCACCTCCGGCGCTTTCCCAGAGGTGGAAAAAATAGACGATGACGTATTTTAGACAGACTAAACAAACTATAAATATACTTAATAAATAAGGGAAAATAAATGAAAAAAATTATAATGGCCATTAGTATGGTTTTTGTATCGGGCTGTGCGTCAAGCTTTACAAAGGATGTCGCACCTTTAGTGTTCATGGTGGCTGAACCAGAGGTTTTATCACAATCACCCATGTTAAATTTACAAGCAGTTACTGTTACCCGAGAAAGCGACCTTGGTGATGTAAGTAATATTGTTGCCACAATGCAAACTAACCTTACCTATATGGAATTCAGCGCCCAAGGGTTTGAAACTGGCCTACGCACATATCTAACGGATAGTGGCCTAAATAAAGATGATGCCGTTAACCGTGTTAATGTTGCCGTGCATGTAAGCCGGTTTCGTTATAACCCAGAACAAGAAGCTTATAATATGGGTTTTTCAACTCGGCCTTCGAATAAACCGCGCCTAGCGGCAAAATACACATTCACTAACCTTAATGGTGATGTCATTTTTGAAACAGAGATTAAGACCATTTCCCATAGTCATTTTATGGGTAGTACTCTTAAACTCCCTGTCCAAACTATGCATTTTACAGAGCTTGGAAATAGCATGTTATCTTCAGATTCTTTTGCCTCATCCGAACCAGCCATAGTCGACGATGTATTTTAAAATGATCAGGGGCAGATTATCAATGTTGAAAAGCGGCGGGTATTTACTTTTTTATGCGGTGTTTGGTTTATTCTTCCTGTTTGCGGTTGAGACATCAGCGCAGGACACTGGCGCTAGATGGTGGAACATGGCAGTGACACCTTCGCCTTCTTCTGAGTTTGAAGTGAAAAACACCTATTTCGCATTTTTTAATATTACTGTCGATGGCGCCAGTGGCTTTAAACTTGACAAAGGGATTGGCATAAACACTTCAACATTCAGTAAAATGATCAAGCAAGATTTGGCCAACATTCTTTATGAAAAGAAAGTATTTTATCCCTGTCGTGGTTCATGCTTGCAAATGGCACAGTCTGCTAAAGCGCCGCCATTAAGCATTCGGGTGATATCCCGTGAATTGCAATGGGGTTTTTGGGCTGGTAAAGTAACATATGATATGACGGTTGAGTTTCTAATTAACGGGTCAGTAGTTGAAAGTTTTGAAGAGCGTTTGGTAAGCCCTGGATTGCTCACATTTCGCAATGACCTTCGCAGTGTAATTGCAAAACGTTTGACTAATTCAGCTTCGCTATCATCATCGCTACCATCATTGGAAAAAATTAACTTAGAGCATCTGCAATATGGTGAGTGGGATAAAATTAATACTAGCCAGTTAACAGGCTTTACTGGTGCCATGTATGTGCCACAAGATGATGGCCTTGGCATAGCCGCGATAACTCTTGGCGGGCCTATGCACCTATTGGGTTATTCGGTTGGCGATGTATTAACCTATGTAGAGGGTATTGGCTCTTTAATAGGAATAACGAATTCAGAATTTAACTTGAAAATAGCCAAGGAATTACCGCAAAACACTTTAATCACTACGGTGTTTGAGCGTGGCGGTGAAGTTCACCTTGGGGAATTATATTTTGGCATGGATGCAAAACTTCCGCAACAATTGGGCTATCCCGCAAATTGGTTTGATGAAGGTAAACGCATGAATGTGCAGGTGGTTGAAGCCCTGCAAACCAGAAGCCTTTGTCAAGTTATGCCCACAGGCACAAGCCAAGCCCCGTTAAATTGGTTCATTCTGGAAGGGGATGATTGTATGGGCCTTAAAACCGGTGAAGTGCGCATGATTAGCGTTGACGGTAGCCGCGAATATAAAGGGGAGCTGGTTGATGGCCGTATGAGACTGGGTTCTTATACATGGCGCAATACAGGCAGACGATATGAGGGCGGATTTTATAATTCCCGCCCTTACGGTAGAGGGACCATTGTCGAAGGGTCAAAAATCACTTTTTCAGATAATATGAAAGACACGTTCATGGCCTTTAATATGGCTAGGGGCGGAAAACTCTCTTCCTTCACTGAGGGTGGAAAAAGATATAACCTATCGGATGGTAATAATGACGCGATGCAAGCTTTAATGACACGTTACCTCGGCGGTGAGGATGTTTCATTTGAAACTCAAGATTTGGCCAATGCCGTTATGCAAAATCAACAAGAACAAGAATTTTTAAAAGCCGAACGCAAACGTCAAGAAGCAGCAGAGCGCAAACAATTAGCCGCAGAACGCAGGCGGAAAAGCCAACAAGAAGACAATATGTTAGGGGCTATCTTCGGTGGTTTGGCAGCAGGTGTAGTCGGCAGTAACGCCGGTATGGATGCCAGCACAGCGATGGAGTTTGGTACCAGTATGGCCACGGATATTTATAGTGGCGGTACGGCCAACACAACGGCTATGAAAAACCGTATGCAAGGGCAACACCAAGCCAAAATGACACGGCTGACAAATAGTAATAATGCCAATCGCCCTAAAGCCAATTTAATTAAAAACCCAGCAGGCTTTGATAAAAATGGTGATTATCGTGACAGTAATGGCAATCTAGCGCCAAATCCTAACTCATCAACGGCTAGAAACACTTCTCAAAGTTCAGCGCCAGACCCTATGGGTTTGGCCAGACAGGCCCTTGGTGATGATGCGGATCAATTAAATAATTATGGATCACAAGCCCTCGGCACCGGTCAGCAACTTGCTTTAAAAACAGGAACTTTTTCTTACTCCTGTGGGGGGGAAAGTTATCCTGTAACAGTAAAATATTATACGCAAGCCTGTTTTGCCGCAGCCAAAAGGGAAATGCCCATAACATCCTGTGGTCCGGGTGCTGGTTCTGGCTCAGTTCGGGAAGCATCTAAAGCAAGGTGTATGTCAGCTTGTGGTTCTAGCTATTGTACTGAGGAAGTAAAACGATGAAAATTTTTGCACTCTTTTCGATAGTACTCACATTAGCATTTGTTGCTCTTCCTAGTTTTGCGCAAAATGTAAAAGAAAAGGAAATTTCCTTCACCTGTGACGCAGGAACAATAAGGGATACAATTCCCATGGCGGAAACCACGTTTAGCCAGATGTTCCGCTATAAGAATGAGGCCTGTTACACCGCCGCCGTTGATTATGCCAAGGCTTACGTATGTAATAAAGCGGGCGAACTCCAACCCGCTATTGGCAAGTGTGTTGCGGGTTGTGGCCATCCAAATTGTATCGATATATCACTTTGGGCCACTGTTGAGGAGCTGCCCCCTGAATTACAACCAGAAGAAACAGTGGTAGCTAGCGCGCCAGCGGCTTCGTCTACAGCATCTTCTGCGGCCTCGTCAGGAGGATCTTATTTAGATGCCTTGAATAATAGCGCCGCTGTTACTTCCCTAGGAATGGATGGCGCATGGCATCAAGCAACTGATAATGTAAACACACTGGGGTTTATATCCCAATTATCAATTTCTGGTAATGATGTTAAGGCCTGTAACTGGCAAAATTCTATGAAAGTTTTTGTCGGCAAGGTTGTTGAAAAATCTGCAAATAGTGTCCGCTTTAAATATGATCAATTTCCTCAATTCACTTTTATCCTTGAGCGTCGCGGCGATCAGGCGATAGTAAGGGTTGATGCACCGGGGCAGGCGCCCTCAAAAATGGTTCGGGGATCATGGCAAAATCAAATTGGACCCTCCAGCAAAAACGCCCTTGGCGAAAATAATGGCACCGGAAATGGTGGAACTTGTAGTTAAAATTATCTGAGAATTAAGATTGAACAACTAAAGGTCTTGCACAAACAGGCTTCAGCTGTTTAAAATTAACGGATAAAGTAGGGGAAACAAGTTTTGAACAGTGAAAATTCATCGTCTCTTGATAACAAACCGATGGTTCGTGACAGCGTCAATGTGCTTGATATTTTTGTGGCTGCTCTGCTACTCGCCAGCCTTATCGCAGCGATGTTCTTGCGTTTAACAGATCCTGGTCAAACGATCGGACTGGCACTTGCGCTGGCGGCGGCGGCGATTGCGCCCCCTCTTGTCCTTACATTAATCGAACAATTTGCGCCCACCGCAGGGGCACGTAAATCACCGAAAGTCTGGTGGCTTCACATTCAAATCATGCTGGCTAATTATGCGGCCGCCGTTCCGTTGGCGATCCTTGCGGCTTATATCACAAAACTTATGGTGGCAGGCCTCGGTCTTGAACTTGGTCTGTTCGACTTGACGTTTATTACTGACGCGTCCTTGCTCAGTTTAATCGGCGCGAGCATAGTCGGCTTGCTCTGTACCGATTTCTTTTTTTATTGGTATCACCGGGCTGCTCATAAAAGCAATATTTTGTGGCAGCATCACAAGATGCATCATCTTGATCCTGAATTTGATGCCCTCACCGGGCCGCGGCAAAATTGGCTCGAAAGTTTTTTTTCGATGCTGTTCATATTCATTCCCGTGCAGATACTTTTCCAACTAGATAATGTAGACCCCTTTAGTCTGGGGCTTACTCAGGGTTTGATACTCGGTAGCATTCAGGCGATCGTTTTTATCAACCACAGCAATCTTCGCATCCAGTTCGGCCGATTTAGTTGCCTATTCACAAGTTCACAAATGCACCGCATTCACCACAGCTACGCGCCGGAACACCTTGATAAGAACTTTGTCGCCTTCTTCCCCGTGTGGGATATCCTTTTTGGCACTTACTACCAACCCAAACCAGACGAATTCCCGCCTACAGGCGTGCCGGATGAGCGTGAAATATCTTCGGTCTGGGAAGTGCAATATTACGCGCTTCGAGAATGGTGGAAATTGTTTAGGTCCAAGTCAACCACAAACGGCGAATAGGCACTATAATTATGGAAGACTGGTAATAGTGAGCGCAGACGATAATTTTATATTATCGAAACAATGATTGAATAAGTGTTCAGAGTTTTTTATGATGTCATCAATCAGAAAAAATTCGGACATAACAAAATGCAAAATATTTTCGTACAAATTAAATGTGAACTTGGCAAAGTATATGATGTTGCTGAAGCGGTGGTGGATAACATTCCTGAAGCCGAAGACGTATACTCAATTTCAGGGGCGTTTGATTTAATGATTAAATTTCATTTGCAAGACGACGACGACATTGGCCGGTTTGTTAATGAAAAGGTGCAAACACTTCCCGGCATTAAAGACACCTTTACCATGATGGCGTTTAAGGCCTTTAAATAGTGCTGCGTAAATCTCTGTTTATTTGTGCGTCGCTTGCGCTATTTTCTTGTGGAGATAATCTTGAAACAGAAGAATTTTCAGGAAACCCAATTTTTCCGGGTTGGTACGCAGACCCCGAAGCGATAATCTTTGATAACGAATATTGGATTTATCCTACATATTCTGATCATTACGGCGAACCTGATGTTTCAACTGGTCTTTCACAGTGGCAGATAGATAATCAAAAAAACACCACTGATGACGGCTTCTTAATGCAAACCTTTATGAATGCATTTTCTTCCAAAGATTTAATTAATTGGCAAAAACATTCTCATGTTCTGGATATTAAAGATGTAAGCTGGGCATCCTTTGCTCTTTGGGCCCCGTCCATTATGAAAGCTAACGGGCAATATTATTTATTTTTTGGCGCAAATAATGTCCATGAAGGGGAGGTCGGCGGTATTGGTGTTGCGACATCAAAGAGCCCTGCGGGCCCCTTTAAAGATGCGCTCGGCAAACCTTTAATTAATGAAATTATCAATGGCGCACAGCCGATAGATCAATTTGTTTTTAAAGACGATGATGGCCAATTTTATATGTATTATGGTGGATGGAGCCATTGTAATATTGCCAAACTCAGCCCGGATCTATTAAGTTTTGAACCTTTTGATGATGGAGAGTTTTTCAAAGAAATCACGCCGGAAAATTATGTTGAAGGGCCGTTTGTTTTCAAACGAAATGATAAATATTATATGATGTGGTCCGAAGGAAATTGGACAGGGCCCGATTATAGCGTGGCCTATGCCATGGCGGATAGTCCAATGGGACCTTTTAATAGGGTGAGTAAGGTTTTAGAGCAAGATGCCGCGATTGCCAGAGGCGCGGGTCATCATTCAGTAATTTCAGTTCCAAATGCGGATGAGCATTATATTGTCTATCATCGGCGTCCACTTGATACGGACGAACCAAATCACCGCGAAGTATCAATTGATGTGATGACTTTTGATGTTGATGGATTTATCAATCCCGTTAAAATTACTAATGAAGGTGTTAAAAAGAGGCTATTGAGAGAATAACGAGTTTTTTCTGACATAGATCAATTATTAATCTACTGAAGCCCCTATAAACTGAGCATGAATCAGGTAAATACACCATTAAAAGAAGCCGTCGTCGCGAAACTGCGTCGCCTTCCCCGTTACACAAGTTATCCAACCGCACTCGAATTTGGCGAACTGGATGATAAAACTTATGACTTATGGTTACACGAACTTCCTGCTGGTGAAGCGGTAAGTCTTTATTTTCATATACCCTACTGTGAAAAATTATGCTGGTTCTGTGGTTGTTTTATGTCGGTGAGTAATAAATATGGCCCGGTTGAAACATTTTTGGATGTATTGATATCTGAAGTGCGCCAAATGGCCGAAAAAACAGGGCGCCTTAATGTTAGTCATATTCATTTTGGTGGTGGGTCGCCATCCATTTTAAAGCCAGATGATTTCAAAAAATTAATAGATGTGGTTAAAGATTGCTTTGATATTTCACTGGCAGAAGAGTTTGCCGTTGAAATTGATCCGCGTACCGTTGACCGTGATAAAATCATGTCATATGCAAAAGCGGGCGTTAATCGCGCCAGTCTTGGTATTCAAGATTTTAACCTTAAAACACAAGAAGCGATTAATCGCATCCAGTCAATTGAGCTGATCGAAGATAATATGCGTAATTTTAAAGACGCAGGCATTGAGAAAATCAATTTTGATCTAATATATGGCCTTCCTTATCAAACATTAGAAACCATCGAAGATACAATTCAAAAAACACTTGAATTTAAGCCGAGCCGAATTGCACTTTTTGGTTATGCCCATGTACCCCATATGAAAAAGCATCAACAATTGATCGCCAATCATAGTTTACCAAATCAAAAAGAGCGACAGGCACAATTTGAGCTGGCGAGCAAGATTTTACAAGAAAATGGCTATAAATCCATTGGTCTAGATCATTTTGCGCTCGGCGATGATCCGCTTTTTGAAACTTTTGATCAAGGAAACTTAAGACGCAATTTCCAAGGATATACCAAAGATAAATCAGACACGCTGATCGGCTTTGGCCCTTCTGCCATCAGCAGCATGCCTAATGGATATGCGCAAAATGTAGCTTCTATTAAACAATATTTGGATAAAATAAATTTAGATACTTCTCCGGTTGTGCGCGGCCTTAAGATAAGCAGAGAAGATAAGATGTTCCGTGAGATCATTTCTACATTGATGTGTTATTTCGAAGTGGATCCACTTCAAATATCTAAAACCCATCAATTTGAGTATGATTTTAAAAATGAAATATTGTCATTAAATAAATTGATAGACGCGGGTTATATGGAAATGAATGGCGAGGCGTTTAAGATTACAGAAGTCGGGCGACCGTTCCTCCGGGCCATAGCGACGATTTTTGATCAATATTTTGATCAATCATCGGACATAATTGATCGTTGCATTCATGAAAGCGAAGGTTAATCCTGATTTTGCACTGCTTGTGTTAATTTCGTCAAAATATCATCAAGATTATCTTGTTCAGAAGGGTTTAAAGTATTGATCAGTTCTTTTTCATAACTTTGTACCAGCGGGACTATTTTTTCATATTTTTCCCGACCCGTAATTGACAGTGAAAGCTCTGAACGGCGTTTATCGTCATCGGCAAAAGTGCGGTTGATCAAATCATTTTTGATCATATTATTTATGGCGCGACTGACAGCAACTTTATCCATTGCCGTTTTTTCGGCAACCATTGCTGCGGAAATATTTGAAAACCGCCCAAGCACTGCCATCACCCGCCATTCTGGGTGAGCGAGGCCAAATTTATCGGTATACAGTTTCGATAGCCCTTGGCTAATATTGTTGGTTAGGTATGACAAACGGTAGGGAAGGAATTCTTCAAGTTTAAGGTCGGAAGGTTTACTTTTTACCATAATTTTCTTTCATGCAATTTGTTCTTGCAATTAGTTACGAATGAAACTAATATAGCTTCATAACAAATTCTAGTCAATAGTAAATAATTTGAAAGAAAGAGCAACATTATGAAATTAGCATCATTAAAGCAGGGTAGAGACGGCCACCTTATCGTCGTGTCAAAAGATCTTTCCAAATATACAAGTGCAGCTGAGGTTGCCCCAACCATGCAAGCTGCGCTCGATAACTGGGCAGAAGCAGAACCAAAATTAAAAGCCATTTATGATGGTCTTGAAAATGGTTCTATTTCTGGTGAAGCATTTGATCCTGAGGCATGTGATGCACCATTACCGCGTTCTTACCATTGGGTAGATGGTAGTGCCTACGTGACCCATGTTGAACTCGTTCGTAAAGCGCGCGGCGCTGAACTACCGCCAAGTTTTTGGACGGACCCACTTATGTATATGGGGGCTTCTGATGCATTCATCGGTCCGCGTGATGATGTTCTAGCCGGATCGGAAGACTGGGGTATTGATTTTGAAGCTGAAGTTGCCGTAATTACGGATGATGTACCCGCTGGGACGACGACCAAAGGCGCAATGAAGCATATTAAGCTTCTTTCAATATTAAACGATGTCTCACTTCGTAATTTGATACCGGGGGAACTTGCCAAACAATTTGGTTTTTACCAATCAAAACCATGGACATCATTTGCCCCTGTTTTTGTTACTCCTGATGAACTCGGTGATGCATGGGACGGTAAGAAATTATCACTTCCACTTCATGCAATTTTAAACGGCGAAAAAATTGGCTCACCAGACGCAGGTATCGATATGACGTTTGATTTCTGTGATTTGATCGCTCACGCTGCAAAAGCAAGGTCACTTGTTGCGGGAACAGTAGTGGGATCTGGTACAGTATCCAACAAAGGATCAAAAGAAGGATCATGCTGTCTTGCGGAAGTAAGATGTTTAGAAATTATTGCCGACGGCAAACCAACAACACCGTTTATGAGTTTTGGTGACAGAGTTGAAATTGATATGTTCGATAAAGAAGGTAACACAATCTTTGGCCGCATCGATCAAGTCGTCGTAAAAAACGAAATTCCAGCTGACTAATGTTTAAGGGGACAGATTACTACTCTGTCCCCTTAAACAATTTATATCCAGAAGCTAAAGAATAAATACATTCCCAAAACCAACCCGAGGACGACGATGGTGAGACTAATATCAAACCAGGTGACGTCCTCATGCAGTTTGCCACCATCTTTCGTGATAGAAGCATAAGTAAGTCCATCAATTTGGTCTGCTCTTGGCGGCGGCGTTAATAAAGATATACTGATGATTGTGATCAAGCTGATGAGAAATAACCATCCTGAGGCATAAAGAAAACTATAGTCGCCGATAAAGGCAAGTATTGGCGAGCTTGAAATTTTGTCCGCACCAAAAAAGGTTTGAATGGTAAGTTTCGATAGGCCAATTAAAAAACCAAAAGCCATACCCGCAACCGCACCTTGGCTGTTTATGCGTTGCCAGAATAGGCCAAGTAAAAATACTGCCGTAATTGGTGGTGCCAAATACCCTTGCACACTTTGTAAATACTGATAAAGGCCGCCGCTGGCGACTAGCTTCATTACAGGTATCCATAACATGCCAAGCCCTACCACTACGGCGGTGGCATAACGTCCAACTCTTACATATTCTTTTTGCGAACGCCCCGGCCTAAATTTTTCATAAAAATCGATGGTGAAAAGTGATGCGCACGAATTAAACAATGAAGAAAGCGAACTCATGAGCGCAGCAAGCAAACCTCCAACCACAAGACCGCGAAGCCCCGTTGGAAGTAAATTAGCAACCATAGTAGGGAAAACCTGATCGCCCATAATTTCGCCGCTCGCATCTAAGGGAATTTGTATCACGCCTTTTTGATGAAGGGCATAACCGATCATGCCGGGTACCAAAAAAATTAGCACAGGCCATACTTTCATGAACCCGCCAAAAAGCGCACCTCGGCGCGCCGTTGCCATATTACGAGCAGATAAAGTACGCTGAACGATATATTGATCGGTACACCAATACCATATACCAATAATCGGCGAAGCGATCATCACCCCTAGCCACGGAAATTCAGGATCAGAAAGTGGCCGCCACAGGGCAAACTTGTCTGCATCCTGTCCGATGATTGCTTTAAGTTCGGAATATCCGCCAAGCTGACTAAGACCAAAGTAAGTAATGAATATTGCTCCACCAAGGAGGATAAAGGCTTGCATCGCGTCCGTATACAGAACCGCTCGCATGCCGCCGAATATGGTATAAAAGCCTGTAAGAATTACCGTGGAAAAAGCGCCCACCCAGAAGGCATTTTCCGGGCTACCAAAGGTATCCGGAAGCAGCACCTGAAACACAAGCGCGCCTGCATAAATGGTCACAGATACTTTGGTCAGCACATAAGCAAGTAAGGATATGGCGGATAGAATAGCACGCGCGGTTGCGTTAAAACGTTTTTCCAAAAACTCAGGCATGGTGTAAACACCGGAGCGGTAATAAAAAGGCACAAATACCCAGCCCAGCATCACCATAATCCATGCATGAAGTTCCCAGTGGGCCATGGCCATTCCTGTATTCGCGCCCGACCCCGCCAGTCCGACAATATGTTCTGAACCAATGTTAGACGCGAATAATGATGCGCCAATGGCAAACCAGCCAACATTACGCCCGGCGAGGAAGTAATCTTCTGTACTGTTTTGCTCGCGGGATGACCACCAGACAATCCCCACCATAATGAGGAAATAAAACCCCACTACGCCCCAGTCTAACCCCGTAAGTCCCACCATTACTTTTTTCCCTTATACTTTTTTCTTTGAATTAGCATAGATCAAGGCAAGAATTGATTGAAGGATTATTTGTAGGGTAGGGAAACTTTTTATGCTAATGCTCGATGATAATAAAAAGGGTTGAAAATGAATGACACTAAATTAATTGGCAAATGTGCAATGCCTGCGGTGGGTATGGGCTTATGGAAACTGGATAATGACATTGCGGCAAAAACCGTACGTGATGCCATTGAAATTGGTTATCGTCATCTGGATAGCGCGGCCGATTATGGCAATGAAGCGGAAGTAGGTGACGGTATTAGTGCAGCCTTAAACGAAGGATTATGCAAACGAGATGATCTTTGGATCACGTCTAAATTATGGAATACGGATCATCGACCCGAACATGTGGCAGTGGGTTGTGAGCGCAGTTTAAATGATCTTAAACTGGATGTTCTTGATCTCTATATGATCCATTTTCCAATTTCCCTTAAACATGTACCACACAAAGAACGCTATCCATCAGGCTGGCTATTTGATGAAAACACCTTAGAAATGCAAATCGATCCCGTTCCGATCTATGAAACATGGGCAGCTATGGAAGAACTTGTCAGCAGCGGTAAAGTAAAAAACATCGGCATCTGTAATTTTACCACCGGGATGATGCATGATTTATTAAGTTACGCAAAAATTCCCCCCGCCGCGCTACAAATTGAATCTCATCCTTATTTAACCCAAAACCGCTTGGTTAGGTTGTGTCAGGATAGGGGTATAGCAGTCACGGCCTTTTCACCATTGGCGGCACTTTCTTATATTCCAATGAATATGGCTGACGAAGGGGAAAGTGTTTTAACTGAATTAGTCATAAAATCCGTCGCCGAGAGAGTTGCCCGCACGCCTGCCCAGGTTGTTCTTCGATGGGCCGTCCAGCGCGGGACGACAGTTATTCCAAAATCCTCAAATTCTAACCGCATGCGTGAAAATTTACAGCTATTTGATTTCGATTTAACCGATAATGAAATGGCGGCTATATCTGCCTTAAACCAAAATCATCGTTTCAACGATCCCGGTGATTTCTGCGAAACAGAGTTTGGTAAATTTTATCCCATATATGATTGATAGCGAGGAAGTAAATAATGTTTAAATCTTAGGAACCAATCACGGGCGAATGTTTTTGCGGTGCCGTAAAATATGAATTGAGGGGAGACTTTGACTAATTATACGAAGTAATTTACACTTCCGTAACCACAGGGGAGAACGAATATGACTGAAACAATTATCGCGCATAGGGACGCGCGCTCATACAGACTTTCAAATATAGACATGCTCAGAGGGCTGGTGATAATCATTATGGCACTCGATCATGTTAGGGACTTTTTTACGCGGGTGGTATTCAGGATCCGATGGCCCAACCGGATGTTAGTATTGGCATTTATTTAACCCGTTGGGTCACACATTTTTGTGCGCCAGTTTTTATTTTCCTTGCCGGAACTTCAGTGGGACTTATGGCGGACCGGAAGAATAGCAGCGAAATTGGTGCATTTGTC
>JABIPV010000029.1 GCA_018699075.1 Kordiimonadaceae bacterium
AATATTTCAATAAAGGCACCAAGATAATGCCCCCATGTGGTCGGTTGAGCCGGTTGCCCGTGTGTGTAAGCCAGCACAATCGTGTCTTTGCCACCTTCAGCTACTTTCAGAAGTGTTGCAATCACTTGATTAAGTTCTGTTAGTAGTACCGCCGAAAGATCCATTAAATGCATTTTAAATATCGTATGGTCAATATCATTGCGGCTACGCCCCGTGTGTAGTCGCCCGGCAAGGTCAGCCCCAATGCGTTTGATCAGTTCCCCTTCTACATAGAAAAAGTAATCTTCCACGTCCCCCGTATAGACCAGCGTGTCCATATCAAGGTCTTTTTCAATGGCGATTAAGGCACCCAGAATTTCTTTGCCTTGTTCAGCGCTTAAAATATCCTGTTCCACCAGCATCACGCAGTGGGCAAGGTTTACGCGAAAGTGATATTCGGCAAAATGTTTTTTAGAGGCATCAAAAAGTGGTGCAAGCACCGTTTCTTTATATGTTTGATTGGGAAAGACTGAACCATCTGTAATTTTAGCCATGTTATCCTTTTAATCCTCCTAATATAACGCCGCGAATGATGTAGCGTTGCAATAATAAAAATACCAGTAATGTGGGAAGGCTCGCCACCGCTGCCCCAGTCATAATCATTTCCCATTCGCTTTGAAATTCACCGGAAAATGACGATAAACCAACGGGAATGGTATAAAGGTCCGCACTTGACGTAACAATAAGCGGCCACAGAAACGCGGTCCAGTTTCCGAGGAACGTAAATATGGCCAGCGCCGATAAAGCGGGCGTGACCATGGACAGAGCAATTTCAATAAAAATCTGAAATTCGTTGAGCCCGTCTATGCGTGCGGCGTCCAAATAATCATCCGGCACACCTTCAAAAAATTGTTTCATCAGAAAAACACCAAAGCCACTCATCAGTCCCGGAAATATAAGGCCGATAAAACTATCAAGTAGACCTAAATCTTTAGAAAGAATATACCACGGGATCACCAACATCTCTGTCGGGATCATCAAGGTGGATAAAATTGCAATGAAGATAAGTTTTCGACCTTTAAACTTAAATTTACACAGCGTATAGCCAATTAACGCATCGAAAAATAATACACTTATTGTAACCACCATCGCCACAAAAAATGAATTCATAAACCAAGTTAAAAATTCAGTATTTTCAAATAGATAAAAGTAATTACTTAATGTAGGTTCTGAAGAAATTAATGCCAGATCGTAAATCTGATCATTATATTTAAAGGAGGCGGAAAACATAAATATGATCGGCGTCATCATCACAATCCCGCCGATGGCGAGCATTACCCATATAAATGATTTCCTGACGCTTATATTCTTCATTTTCTAAGCAGCCTTAACTGTATCACGGTAATGATCATTAAAATCGTGAACAGCACCACGGTTTGCGCCGCTGCCATGCCCATTTCAAAATCATCAAAGGCCGCTTTATATATATAAAGAACTAAGGGACGTGTGGCATTTAAGGGTCCGCCTTCTCCTTCTTGGGTCATGTTATAAACTTGGTCAAAAATTCGTAAAAACCCAATTGAGCTCATCACCACGAGGAAAGTAATGGTCGGGCGCAGCTGCGGCAGGGTGATTTCCTTTAATATCTGCCAAGGCCCAGCGCCATCAATTTTCGCGGCTTCGTAGTAAGTTTGCGGTATCGCGCGAATTCCGGCCATAAAAATTACAATTTGAAACCCTAGTCCTGCCCAAATAGCCGGAACCAATACCGCAGGAAGGGCTTGCGTGGTTGAGCGCAAAAAATCTAGCTGCAATATCCCCAGCTGACCCAAGGTCATATTGATAATACCAATAGGTACCGGTTGATAAAACCAGCGCCACACCCATGCCATCGCCACCGCCGTGGTTAAAAACGGCATAAAATAACAAGCACGCAGGAACCCATGACCAAAACGGATTTGATCAAGGTAATAAGCGACCATGAATGATAGAAACAGCGAAATAGGCACCCCAAGGGCCAAATATTCAAAAGTATTACCCAGCACTATCCAAAACACAGGGTCATTATAAAGGGCTATAAAGTTATCTAGGCCAACATATGTCTTTTCGCCGACAATATTCCATTCAGTTAGGGAAATGCTAAAGGCGTCAAGGGTAGGATAAAAGCGCACGAGGATAAAATAAACCAGTGGTAGCGCAAGAAAGAGCCATGCCCAAAGGGCACGTTTTTGTTCCACTGTACGGCTCATTCTTTGATCGCCTTATCAATGATTTGCTGATCTTCTTTCGCAGCAATGTTAAGGCTTTGCTTCACATCCATATCAAGAAGCACAATACGGTCAAGCATATCCACCACTGTTTTTCTTTGCGCGGCTTCGGAATAAAAGTTTGTGGTATGGGCATATTCTAAACCACGAATAAAGGCGCCGAATTCTGGGTGATTAAAGTTGGCTTCTTTCCCTGCAACGGCTTTGCG
Source organism: Kordiimonadaceae bacterium (assembly GCA_018699075.1). Lineage (GTDB taxonomy): Bacteria > Pseudomonadota > Alphaproteobacteria > Sphingomonadales > Emcibacteraceae > Pseudemcibacter. The sequence continues at coordinate 2,456 of JABIPV010000029.1, forward strand.
TGCCGGAAGTTCTCCTACCTCGTCTAGCCAAAGCTGCATAGCATCCGCCTGAGTGATAAATTTTAAAAACTTTTCTGCTGCCGCTTTCTTTTCCCCGCTTGCCTTAGAAGTAATACCGTTAACCCAGTAAGAAGAAAAGTTGGCTTTGATACCATTATGTGTCGGCAGTTCCGTTACCCCCCACTCAAGCCGTCTGGCGCGAGCAAAGGTGCTAAGAACAAAGGACCCATCAATATGCATCGCGGCCCTGCCCGCCTTAAAGGCAATTTCACCTTTATCCATAAAATCCACAACACTGGCATTATGTTTGGTGACAAAATCAGCATAATATTCAAAAGCTTTAAGTCCCGCTTCATCATCATATGTAACCTTTGTCGTGTTTTGATTATAAGGCGTGCCGCCAAATTGACGCACGAGCACTTCCCGCCACCAATTATGATCCTGATTTATCGGGCCCATGGTAAGACCCACGGAAACGATATTACCCGCACGGTCACGTTTGGTTAGTTTCTTGGCTAAGCTCACCAATTCATCTAATGTCTGCGGTGGTTTATTTGGGTCTAACCCTGCCTCGCGGAATATTTTCTTATTCCAAAATAAACCAAGGGAACGCACGGCAGTCGGCAAAGCATAATAGTCGTCGCCAACTTTCATATTTGCGACCATCGCAAAGAAGTCGTCTTCTATCGTCTGATGAGGAAATTCAGTGTATGATAATGGTTGCAATAAGTTCGCTGATAAATAATCACCAAGCCAGCCATAATAAAGTTGCACCACGTCCGGTCCTTCACCCGCAGCGACAGAGGCCGCGACTTTGGTACGGTACTGTGCATATGGAAAGTTGGTATGGACGACTTTTATATCTGGATTTTCAACTTCGAACTGAGCAATTAATTTGTCCATGGCATCAAGGCGGGTTTTATAACTATATTGCCAATATTCAATTTCCACCGCGAAAGCAGATGTGCTTATGAATAAACCAATAATTAAAACGCATATCAACCGCATTAAGGGGCCTTCGAATTAGGATAAAATTTATTTTCATCAATAACATAGACTTAAATAAAACTGATTTCTAGTTTCTTGACATAAAACTTATAAGAGCTAAATTGTTAGTCATAAAAATGATAATGGGAGCCCTTCTATGACCGAAGCACAACGTAAAATCGCGGAGCAACAATCACTTTCTGGTATTAATAAATTATGGAATGCGCTTACGCCCCTAAAACATATGGGTAATTTCATGAACTCAGGTGCCCATCCCGACGATGAACGTTCCCATATACTCGCCATGCTTGCCCGTAAACACGGCATTAGGGTGACATATGCAACCGCGACACGCGGCAAAGGAGGTCAAAATGCCATTGGGACAGAAGCAGGTGATGACCTTGGTGCATTTCGCACAGAAGAACTGCAAGCGGCAGCAGAACAAATTCCAATGGCCGTTCATTATTACAGTGCCCGTTTTGGTGATGAAATTGACGACTTTGGGTTTTCCACCGATCCGTCGGAAGCAGAAGAACATTGGGGTGTCGAGCGCATGCGCGAAAGATTGGTGCGGATTATCAGACGCGAACGACCCGATGTCATATCACCCACTTTTCTTGATGTGGACGGTCAACATGGTCACCACCGCGCCGTAACACGCGCAACAATTGATGCATATGACCTTGCCGCCGACCCAAATGCCTTTCCTGATCAAATCACGGAAGATGGCCTTAAAACTTGGCAAGTGAAGAAGCTTTATCTTTCAGCGACAAGTGGGCGCGGCGGCGTTTATGATGACAGCCTACCACCTCCTGACGCGACAATTACACTTGATACCGGTGAGTGGGACCCTATTGCCGGTGCGACATATCGTCAGATCGGTGAATGGT
>JABIPV010000330.1 GCA_018699075.1 Kordiimonadaceae bacterium
AAGGGCGAGATGTCTGGTACCGTGAAGCTGCGGATCAAGTGTCGACAGATTGTCCTGCAGAAGAAATGAACGCTGAAGACCCTCTTTTCATTCTCTATACTTCCGGGTCTACCGGGCAACCCAAAGGCGTGCTTCATACAACAGGCGGCTATATGGTTTATGCCAGCATGACACATGAATTTGTTTTTGATTACCATGAAGGTGATATTTATTGGTGTACTGCCGATGTGGGTTGGGTCACGGGTCACAGTTATATCGTATATGGCCCCCTTGCCAACGGTGCGACTACCCTCGTGTTTGAAGGGGTTCCTACTTATCCCGATGCATCACGTTTTTGGCAGGTATGTAAAAAACACAAAGTGAATATTTTTTATACAGCACCAACTGCTATTCGTGCTTTAATGGGCGCAGGAGATGATTTCGTGACAAAATGCGACCGTTCTTCATTACGTATATTAGGAAGCGTAGGGGAACCAATTAATCCGGAAGCATGGAATTGGTATCATAATATTGTCGGTGAAGAACGCTGCCCGATAGTTGATACATGGTGGCAAACTGAAACAGGCGGCATTATGATTACGCCACTTCCCGGCGCGACAGATTTAAAACCAGGTTCCGCGACAAGGCCGTTTTTTGGCATTAAACCTGAACTGGTAGATGGGGACGGTAAGGTACTTGAAGGTGCGGCTTCAGGAAACCTTTGTATAACCGATAGCTGGCCCGGGCAAATGCGCAGTGTGTACGGCGATCACGAACGTTTTGTTCAAACCTACTTTTCAACGTATGAAGGAAAATACTTCACTGGTGATGGCTGTCGGCGTGATGAAGACGGTTATTATTGGATAACGGGCCGTGTTGACGATGTGATTAATGTTTCCGGTCACCGCATGGGCACTGCAGAAGTTGAAAGCGCACTAGTCTCAAATGACCATGTTGCCGAAGCCGCTGTTGTTGGCTTTCCTCATAAAATTAAAGGGCAGGGTATTTATGCCTATGTCACCTTAATGTCAGGGCATACCCCAAGTGATGAGCTGCGTAAAATTTTAGTGGGTTGGGTGAGAAAAGAAATTGGTCCTATCGCTTCACCGGATCATATTCAGTTTGCCCCGGGGTTACCAAAAACCAGATCAGGAAAAATTATGCGGCGAATTTTACGCAAAATCGCCGAAGATGATTATGCGAATCTGGGCGACACATCAACGTTAGCAGATCCTGCCGTCGTAGAAGATCTGATCAAAAACAGAATGAAATAAAAATCTAATTCTGCGCAAACTTCTGTGCGCTTGCCATCGCCTTAGACGCCATTCTAATATCACCCAAAGCGGTATATATATCGCTTTTAACCATGTAAAATTTAGCTTCTTCTTCATACCTATCGATTGAAAAGTTTATATGGTCTAAGGCCATATAATATTTTTCTTCATTCAAAGCTTCTATGGCTTTGTAATATCTATAATAAGGATCTTTTTCTTGAAAATCTTTTGATTGCTTCATGAAATAGTCTGCTTTTTCAAGCTCACCCGTCTGTTTGTATAAAAACGCAAGATTATTTAACGCAGGGTAATTTTTCACATCATATTTTAATGCTATAAAATGGGCATGTTCTGCATAATCATTATAACCTTTAAGACGATAAAGAACGCCTAAAATTGTCCAAACTGATGCATCTTCCGGGGAAAGATAAAGTGCTTTTATTATATATTTAAACGCATCATCATACTGCTCTGCGAGTAAATATTGACTGCCAAGATTACTATAATATAAAGCCAAAATTTCATTTTCTGTCATTGATAACGTTTTATAATGATTGCCGATACCGATACTATCAATATCCACGATAAAATCATGTGAGTTATTCACTATTAAACGGATATTCGTATGGCGGGTACTTAGTGAAATTTGATCCGTTCCTAACGACCATTCAAGGGGAATTTCAACTTCTTGAAAACGCATATTTAAGCCGGTTCTTTTAGCAAAAGCCGCATATAAATAACTAAACGACAAGCAATTACCAATTTTCTTCTCGAACGCTTCTTCAGCCGTATAAGTGGAGCTAGGATCATAAACCATACCCAACTTATCTTTATCAAACATTGCTTTTAAAAGCAGTCTGGCTTTCTTTTCTTCGCCACGTGCCGTTAAAACATATTTATCAAGAAACTCTTCCATTTCTTTATTTAAGGAAATGATCCGATGTTCCGGTAATTCAGACGGTTTTAATGGTTCATCAAAAACGACTTTCGCATTTAATAATTCTTGCTGACTAATTATATTATCTGCACCATATAAATGAGACGTGGTGTTACAAGCGCTAAGACATAGCAACAAAATCAATAGAATTATTATGCGCGGAAGACAAAATATAATCTTCATAATCCACTCCAATCATATTAAAATTGGTTTATCGCCTATTATCAGGCGATAAATAATTGGATTAATATTACCATTTGCGGCTACTTATCTGCAATTCACGTTATCGTGACAGGAGCAAGGCCGCATTTTTGCTTAATATTTGATCAATTTCGTCGTTTGATAATCGTGTAGCCCGAATAGCCTTTAAGCCCGTTTCTGCCGAGAATATTGGCGTGTCTGTGCCAACCAACAGCTTATCAATACCATATATTTCTGCGGCAAGTTCAATTGCGCGTGGACCAAGGGAAGATGTATCAACATACAAATTGTCTTTTCTAGAAGGAGGCATTTTTGCATCAGGAAAGCGTGCTTCAACCGTGTGATGCATCCGTTCAACCACCATTGGAAATGTCCCCCCCAAATTGGCCATATGTACTGTCATATTGGGATATGCATTCAAGAAATCAGTATAAAGAAGCGTAATCATCGCCAGCGAAATATCATGCTGTACACCGAGCGCGCCGCGGGCAATTAAAAGCTCATCAGGATCATTTTTTGGCCTTTTATCGAGTACCGGATATTGATCATGCCGCCATCCCGGATGGATAAAGAAATGAAGTTTATGAAGATTGGCATATTCAAATAGCGGTTTAAGCTCATTAGCATAATCAAGAGATAAAAATGAATTATTGGGCAAAATTGCTCCGAAAAATCCATAATCTTCCACGCACCTTTTAAGTTCGTCGAGCATAGCATCATTATCTGCTAGTGGTAGGGCTGCTAGTCCAACAAGACGTTCTTTATATTTATGGCACTGAACGGCAATGTCATCATTTGATGCTTTAATCATGGGCAGTGATTGATCAAGCGGCAATATATCAACACCTAACAACCCGGGGAGCGATATGACTTGCTTATCCATACCCACATGATCCAAGTAATCAATACGTTCGGACATATCATAATAAGCACTTGAATAAGGCAACGTGCTAATGGGCATATGATATAGAGATTTGCCATTTTCACTATGAGTAATTTTTGGATTTTCTGTTCTCGCCTCGAGCATTTCCATTAATTTTGGCGCAATATAGTGTGCGTGAAAATCTATAGCCATTTTAGGATCTCTTTATGTTCGTTGGGTTTGCGCTTTTAATTTCTTATTTTTCTTATTAGATGCTCTTTTAACATAAGGGTAAATGAACATATAAAGACCTGTCATCCAAAGTGTAAATAAACAGATGGCCGATGGGATAAGAATATAATATTTCACCCAATCGCCAAAATATGTTCCGTCATGAAGCTTTTCAAAAAAATCAGACCGCCTTTCTTTAACCGATAATAAAGCCCCATTGGTCGTATCAACCTGAACTTCCCAACCTTCCAAGGTCATGAACTTGACCATGCCACGATCAACTTTATAATCAATGCGGTCAAATTCTGACCATTTAAGGCCTTTCGTTTGCTCAACACTCGTTGCGGCAGCCAACAATTGATCATGAGAGACCATCGGTGTCGCGTCGCTCACCCCTCGTACACTCGGTGGCTGGATCCACTCGACATCTTTCTTCAACAATAAAAACATGCCAGATACAATCACCAATAATAATGGCAAAGCGATAAATATTGATATCCAGTTATGGATGGTTCTATTTAATTTAGTAAACTTCATTTGATACTCATTCGCTAAGAATTTCCTATATATCGCCGATAATTTACCAAAACGTGGTAAAACTTCAATGGTTAAAACAAAAATCATGCTTTCAAAATAAATTGTATACCAATAGTGAAGATTGAATTATTGTTTGTATAATTCTTAAAAGACAATAATAAGGTTTGATGTAATCATGAAAACAATAACAACACTCTTCATCAAAGTATTAGGCTTTTTAACAGCTTATACTATTGTTTTTTCAGTGATTTTATCGGCCCAAGCCACAGAAAAACCGAACATTATACTTATTTTTCTCGATGATGCGGGGTATGGGGATGTTGGGTTCACGGGGGCTAGTTCGCCAACGCCAAATATTGATATGCTTGCAGAACAAGGGGCGAGATTAAATCAATTTTATGTGGCTCAAGCTGCTTGTTCATCATCACGGGCAGCACTTCTCACAGGCCGTTATCCTAACCGTTTTGATTTCCCGTGGGTGCTTAGTCCCGGGTCACCAAATGGTATTCCAGATGATATTGTAACTTTACCCGAATTTTTAAAAAGCCACGGATATTCAACATCAATGTTTGGAAAATGGCATCTAGGTGATCATCCTGATGCGCTTCCACCTTCCCATGGTTTTGATGAATATCTCGGTATTCCTTATTCTGGTGACATGGCCGATTACAATCCGACGGCGCCAAGAAATCAACCAAACGAAGACGGATCACCTGCAAGCGACCCTTGGCCGCCAATAGCGCTATACGAAGGCAGTATCGCTAAAATTCCAGACGCCAGACCCGAGCATCAAAAATTATTTACCAAAAACTTCACAGATAGCGCTATTGATGTGATTACCCGCGATCAAGACGATCCTTTTTTCATCTACTTGGCCTATAATCAACCTCATGTGATGCTATATGCCAGCGACGAATTTGAAGGAAAAACAGGGAAAGGTCTTTACCGCGATGTAATGACCGAAATTGATTATTCACTCGGTCGGTTAAAGAGCGCGTTAAAACAAAAGAATATAGATGAAAATACGCTGATAATTTTTACATCAGATAATGGGCCATGGCGCCTTTTCGGTAATCATGGCGGTTCAACCGGCCCTTTTCGTGAAGAAAAAGGCACAAGCTTCGAAGGTGGATCACACATGTTTGGGGTGATGAATTGGCCTGCGCAAATTAAGGCTGGCACCATCATTGACCAACCAGCCATGACCGTTGATATTTATAAAACCATTGCCACGATGCTGGGTTCAGATCAACCAAACGCTATAATGGATGGCCGTGACATCATGCCTTTATTAAAAAATGAACACACCAAAAGCGAAGAGCCTTTCCCTTATTATTTTTATAAAGAACGCACATTAGAAGCTATGCGCTACGGAAAATGGAAGTTTTACTTTCCTCATAATTACCGCCATGTTTCCGTAGAAGGTAACGATGGCGGCCGCGGAGAATATATCTTCTTAGATGCGGATTATGCCCTTTATGATCTTACACATGATGCAGGTGAAGAGCATAATCTTGTGGATCAGTTTCCAGAAATTGCTAAGATGCTACGTGAGATGGGCCATGAATTTGAAAAGGACCTTGATGCTAAACGCACCAAACCCGCTCAGCATATCTTCGATTAATATAATTAAGGATCCCAAATTTTATGGCGAAAAAGCTTACATTAAACCCGGATAGATTATTTTCACCTGATGAAAAAATTCGCAACATTGCCCGCATCCTCTATCAATCAGTAAAAGACCTGCCGATCATCAGCCCTCACGGCCATACGGACCCCGCATGGTTCGCAGATAATAAACCGTTTGAGAATGCCACTGATTTATTGATTAAGCCCGATCATTATGTATTTAGAATGCTTTATAGTCAGGGAATTGCCCTCGAAGATTTAGGTATTCCAACGCAAAATGATACGCCTGTTGAGACGGATGGGCGTAAAATATGGAATATTTTTGCAAAAAACTATCATCTATTTCGCGGCACGCCTTCACGTATGTGGCTCGATACAGTGTTTGTTGAAGTGTTTGATATTGATGTGGTCTTGTGCGCTGAAACCGCAGATCATTATTACGACACCATAAACGCGGCCCTCGCCACGGATGCATTTAAGCCCCGCGCCCTGTTTGACCGTTTTAATATTGAGCTTCTGTCGACAACAGAATCTCCTCTTAGTGATTTATCACATCATCAAAAAATTGCCGCCAGCGATTGGAATGGCAGAGTAATTTCTGCTTATCGACCTGACCCGGTTGTCGATCCAGAATTTGAAGGATTTCAAAATGCGGTGAAATATTTTGGTGAACTTACCGGCGAAGATTCGTCAAACTATAAAGGCTATCTTCAAGCACACAGAGTGCGTAGAGAATTTTTTAAATCACATGGCGTAACTTCCACCGACCACGGACACCCTACGGCACAAACGGCAGATCTTTGCTTTAAAGACGCAGAAGCACTTTATTCAAAAGTGATAAATGGAAACTCTAGTCTCGAAGACGCGGAAATGTTTCGTGCTCAAATGTTAACTGAAATGGCGAGTATGAGTATTGAAGACGGCCTCGTAATGCAGATACACCCAGGATCTTTTAGAAATCATAATCAAGATATTTTTGCGACCTTTGGCCGCGACAAAGGCGCAGATATTCCCCTGCAAACACATTATGTGGAACCCTTAAAGCCCCTGCTTGATAAATTTGGAAATTCAGCTGATTTAACACTGATCTTATTCACCTTAGACGAAACGTCATATTCACGGGAACTGGCACCACTGGCTGGCCATTATCCTTGTTTAAAATTAGGTCCCCCTTGGTGGTTCCATGATAGCCCCGAAGGCATGCGTCGTTTTCGAAACCAAGCAATGGAAACCGCCGGTCTTTATAACACTGTTGGTTTTAATGATGACACCCGCGCCTTTCTTTCAATTCCTGCGCGACATGATGTGGCACGGCGTATGGATTGCAATTGGCTGGCAGAGTTGGTGTGTGATCATAGACTTGAAATGGAAGAAGCTAATGACATGGCCGTTGAACTTGCTTATTCACTTGCCAAGAAAGCATATAAATTATAATGGCCAGGCTATCACTTTCCACACTTTCTTCATTAAACAAAAATGTGCACCTTCCAAAATATCAGCCTGAAAATTATAAAGCGGGCATAGTACATCTTGGTGTTGGTGCCTTCCACCGGGCGCATCAGGCATGGTACACTCATCAAGTGCTTAATCAATTTGGTGGTGATTGGCGAATTACTGGCGTAAGCCTTCGTTCCGCAGGGGTCCGTGATACCATGGCCGCGCAAGATTGCCTTTATACGGCATCCATCAAAGGAACAGGCGGCACTGACAATCATATCATCGGATCGATAGCTAAATTACTTGTGGCACCTGAAAATCCAGATGCCGTAATTGATGCCATAGCAAGTGCGCAAACCAAAGTCGTGACCTTGACCATTACGGAAAAAGGCTATTGTTTGAATAACAGTTCAGGGAAATTGGAACTGGATAACAAAGACATCAACTTTGATTTAAGCAATTTGCAATCTCCAAAAACTGGCATTGGATATTTAGTCGCCGCTGTGCAAAAACGTATGATTGCAAATGGAGAAAATTTGACCATTATCAGCTGTGATAACCTTGCCAATAACGGCGCGAAACTTGAAGCCGCAGTGATGGGATTTGCAGGTGCAGTTGATGCTTCCTTAGCTAAATGGATTTGCGAACATGTCAGCTTCCCATCAACCATGGTTGACCGTATTGTCCCTGCTACGACCGCGGACGATAAAAGTGATGTCGCAAACGCCATCAGTGCAGAAGATCAAGCCTGCGTCATTACGGAACCCTTTACACAGTGGGTAATCGAAGAAAAATTCGCTGGTCCCGTCCCCCGTTGGGATAAAGTGGGTGCTACATATGTCAACGACGTTGAGCCCTTTGAAGACATGAAATTAAGATTACTTAACGCAAGCCATAGTACCATTGCATATTTGGGCTGTTTAGCGGGCTACGAAACAGTATTTGAAACAATTAGTGATCCAGCTTTTAAGGCCCTCATTAATCATATGATGACAAACGAACTTGCACCGACACTCGATATGCCAAAAGGATTTGATGTTTCGGGATATTCGTCGAGCCTAATAGAACGTTTTTCAAATAGTGCCCTTCCCCATAAAACAAGACAAATCGCCATGGATGGCAGTCAAAAAATACCACAAAGGATACTTCCGGCTTTAATAACACAACTAAATACGGGCGGTTCTATTGAAGGCTTAACTTTGGCTGTAGCCGCATGGATGAGATATATTCAAGGTCATGAAGAGAACGGCGATATTTATATGGTTGATGATCCAATGTCCGAAACTTTCAAATCGGATTCATCTTTAAAAGGAGAAGAATACATCAATGCTATCCTTGGTATTGAAGATATATTCTCACCCGACCTAAAACAAAATGATCAACTAATACAAAAGCTTTTATTTTGGCATTATGAATTACAGAATAAAGGCGCCAAACAAACTGTGAAGGATCATTTTAATAAATGATTTTAACATTCACTCTAAAATGTGTAAAATAATCCTATCAAAGGGAGAGACTACAAAATGATAAAAAATTTAATTGCTGCCACATTGTTTTTTACAATGTCGTCCGGCATCGCAATGGCCCAGGATGGATGGAAAAACCTATTTGACGGCGAAAGTTTAAAAGGGTGGAAACAAATTAATGGAACAGCAACTTATACTATTGAAAATGGTGAACTGATAGGCACAACCGTTTCAGGTTCCCCCAACAGTTTCATCAGAACCAATAAAGAATACGGCGATTTCATTTTAGAATTTGAAGCCAAATTAGATCATCCAATGAATTCAGGTGTTCAAATCAGAAGTTTGAGCAATAAAAATTACCGTGATGGCCGTGTCCATGGTTATCAAATTGAGCTCGATACAAGTCCACGTGCTTGGACAGCAGGTATTTATGACGAATCCCGTAGTGGCTGGCTCTATAGCTTATCCCGTAATAAGAAAGGCCGTGAAGCGTTCAAGCAAAATGACTGGAACCACATTCGCGTAGAAGCCATTGGTAATAGCCTGAGGACTTGGCTCAACGGTGTACCTGCAGCAAACCTTATTGATGATCAAACAGCAAAAGGTTTTATTGCTCTGCAAGTTCACAGTATTAGCGATGATGATACGCCGGGACAAACGGTACGTTGGAAAAATATTCGCATCAAAACGGATGATTTAGAAGCATCACGTATCTATATGGGAGATGCGATTGAAGAATTTAACTATGTTCCTAATTCATTATCCCCACGTCAAAAAGCAGAAGGTTGGGAACTGCTTTGGGACGGTAAAACCTCAAATGGTTGGATTGGTGCAAAAACAAAAGTCTTCCCAACTCAGGGATGGGAAATTAAAGATGGTGAATTAAGTGTTCTTTCATCGGGCGGTGCAGAATCAACAAATGGTGGTGACATTATTACTGAAGAAGAGTTTAGTAGTTTTGAACTGGAGCTTGATTTTAAAATTACTAAAGGCGCCAATAGCGGCATTAAGTATTTTGTTGATCCAGAACTTATGAAAGGTGACGGTTCAGCGATAGGATTAGAATTTCAAATACTTGATGATGTCAATCACCCTGATGCCAAATTAGGTGTAAAAGGCAACCGCACGGTTGGTTCACTTTATGATCTTATTACGGCCAGCAATTTAAGTGAGGAAGGTGTTAGTAACAAACGCTTTAACGGTATTGGTGAATGGAACCGTGCCCGCATTGTTGTCAATGGTCAACGCGTTGAACATTGGCTGAATAATTCAATGACACTCTCCTTTTATCGCCGCACGCAGACTTTCCGCGCTCTGGTGGCTTACAGTAAATATAAAGACTGGGAAAATTTTGGTGAATGGGAAAAAGGGCCGATTTTACTTCAAGATCACGGTGATCTTGTCTCATTTCGCAGCATAAAAATTAAAAATTTAGACAAAAAATAGGAAGACAAACATGAGTATTTCAAGAAGAAAGTTTCTCGAAACATCTGCCTTAACCGCGGCGGGCGCTTTGGCCATGTCAGCGAGCAGTTATGCCCGTGTCATTGGTGCAAACGACCGTGTGAATTTAGGTTTTATGGGAACAAACAGCCGCGGCTGGGGACTAATTGATAGTTTCATGATGGACGGTAATATAAACATTACCCACCTTTGTGATGTGGACAGTCGCGTAATTGAAAAAACCTCTGCAAAAATTAAAGGCTTGGGTCATGACAATCTAACCACCAATAGCGACATTCGTAAAACCTTGGACAGCAGTGATCTTGATGCGATTGTTATTGCAGCACCCGATCATTGGCATGCGACAGCGGGCGTTATGGCTCTTCAAGCAGATAAGCATGTCTATGTTGAAAAGCCACTGAGTCAAAACCCCCATGAAGGTGAGATTTTCATCGAAGCGCAAAAGAAATACGGCAAAGTAGTTCAAATGGGTAATCAACAACGTTCTGCTGAGGAAACTATTGAACTGGTTGATTTGATCCGTGGTGGCATTATCGGTAAAGCGTACCGTGCTGAAACATGGTACGGCAATGGCCGCGGCACTATTGGAAATGGAAAAGTTGCGGATGTTCCAGATTGGCTTAATTGGGAAATGTGGCAAGGTCCCGCCGCACGTACAGAATACCGTGATAATCTGGTTCATTATAATTGGCATTGGTTCTGGCATTGGGGCACAGGTGAGCTTTGTAATAATGCTTGTCATGAACTTGACATTGCGCGTTGGGCACTCGATGTTGAATTCCCAACAAAAGTATCTGTAACAGGGTCAAGGGATCATTTTGAAGGCGATGATTGGGAAATGTACGATACCATTGATGCCCGTTATGATTATGAAGGAGGGAAGTCCATTTCATGGGCTGGTTATAGCTGCAACCGTATTCGACGTTTCAATCGCGAACGCGGTACAATTATCATGGGATCCAAAGGGTATGCCATCGTTGACCGTGAAGGTTATGAAATATACGATTC
>JABIPV010000028.1 GCA_018699075.1 Kordiimonadaceae bacterium
ACACCCCAGCCCCGCTTTTACTGGCGAGACTGGGGTGTCTGAATTTTCGTTATCTGACAAGTTGCTTAACCTGTGATTCCTACATAAATGCAGAAGAAGAGTACAAGCCATACCACGTCAACAAAATGCCAATACCATGCGGCGGCTTCAAATCCGAAATGATGATCTGGTTTAAAGTGACCTTTAATACCACGGAACAAATTAACCGTTAGGAATATAGTTCCAATCAATACGTGAAAACCATGAAAACCTGTCGCCATATAAAATGTTGAACTATAGATGCCATCTTCAAAACCGAAAGTGGCATGGCTATATTCATATGCTTGAATACAAGTGAAGAATGCGCCAAGTAGAATTGTGAAAAGCAACATTTGTTTGAACATTGCCCGGTCACCTTCAACAAGTGAATGATGCGCCCATGTCACTGTACAACCAGAAAGCAATAGAACCAATGTATTCACAAGTGGTAAATGCCATGGATCAAGTGTTTCAATACCTTCCGGTGGCCAAACAAAGTTAATAGCTTCCGTGGGGAAAATACTGGCATTAAAGAATGCCCAGAACCATGCCACGAAGAACATTACTTCTGAAATAATGAACAGAAACATTCCGTAACGAAGTCCAAGTTGAACAATTGCCGTATGATGACCTTCATGTTCGCCTTCTTTAATTACGTCGCCCCACCAGCTGTAAGAGCAGAAAATAACAAGTAACGAACCAACATAGAACATCCAAGTTGAATCAAAATGCATATACATGATAGCGCCCATTGCCAATGCAAACACACTGAATGCAGTGAGAATTGGCCAAGGACTTGGATCTACCAGATGGTAATTGTGATTAGGTGCGTGCGAATCTGACATAAATTATCCCTTATATATCTATTCAAATTGTTTATTATATTCGTCCGAAGGAAAAAATGTATATGAAAGCGTTAGTTCTTTAATCTCATCCAGATTTTCATCTTCAATCATTTCTGGATCGATGTAAAAACTTACGGCCATATCAACTTCTTCGCCCGGTTTTAATGTTTGTTCTGTAAAACAGAAACATTCAATTTTGTTAAAGTAATAAGCCGTTTTAAAAGGGGTGACATTAAAAGTTGCAACTCCCGTAACCGCATGATCACTTTCATTAACTGCTTTATAAAAAATCAATGCTTCTTCACCGATTTTTACTTTCACTTTTCTTTGTACTGGTTTGAAATACCATGGAAGCCCATTATTGACATCCGCATTAAACAGTACGGTAATTTCCCTATCGGAAATCATTGATGCATCTGGTGCGTAATCTGACGCGCTCGTTGTTCCGCCTATCCCTGTAGCAGCACAAAACATCCGATATAGCGGCACAGAGGCTACAACGAGCATAGACATTGTAAATACAATACCCAGTGCAAAAAATAAGGTTTTGGTATTGGCAATTTGTGTTGAAGTAGACGTATTCATAATATTTTAAAATACCCCCAATTTAACAAGCGTAACCATGAAAAAGAGGGCTACCATTCCAAGTAAAATACCTGCCAGAACATAATTTCGACCTGCGCGTTTTTTGTGTTCTTCATGGAGTGGCATTATAAAAACCTCATCATAAGATTTTCAATTCCGAGCACTGCAAAAAGCGCAAACAGATAAAAGATTGAAAAGAAAAATACTTTTTTCGCACTGCCGTCATTTTCATCAACTGATTTTTTATCGCTAAGTAATGCATATGAAAGCCATATAAACATACCCCCAAGAAGTGCGGCAGTTGCGCCGTAAAATACACCTGCAAAGCCAAGGTAATATGGAAGTATTGTAACGGGCACCATAGCCAAAGTATAAAGCATAATTTGTTTCTTGGTTGCCGCTTCACCGCTTACAACAGGAAGCATTGGCACACCCGCATTTGCATAATCTTTACAGGCAAATAAAGAGAGAGCCCAAAAATGTGGCGGAGTCCACATAAATATAATTGCGAAAAGAACCGCGCTATCAATACTTACATCACCCGTAACCGCAGCCCATGCTACCATTGGCGGAAATGCACCTGATGCGCCGCCAATAACAATATTTTGAGCCGTACGTCGTTTAAGCCACATGGTATAAACAACCACGTAAAATAAAATCGTCACGGTTAGCAATATGGCGGCAACAACATTGACCATCAATCCCATCATCAATACAGAGGCAAAACATAATGCAACACCAAAATGAAGAGCAGATTGTGCATCAATGCGCCCCGCTGGAATAGGACGGTCCGCCGTGCGGGCCATTTTGGCATCTAGGTCAGCTTCGTACCACATATTAAGACAGCCGGATGCCCCTGCTGCAACAGCGATACAAAGAATAGCGGTAAAACCAATCACAGGGTGAATTTCACCCGGCGCAACAAGAAGGCCAATGATAGCTGTAAAAATAACAAGCGACATCACCCGCGGCTTAAGCAGGCTAAAATAATCACCTGCACTAGGCAGATGATATTCAGCTATATCTTGGTTGGCTGATGTGATGTCCATTGTACTTTTCTTTATTTACAAATTCAAAAGCTGCCGGGCTCTTTAAAAGCCCGGCAAACTATATAATTATTTAATTCTTGGCAGTTCATTAAACTGATGGAAAGGTGGAGGTGACGTAAGTGTCCACTCTAATGTTGTGGCCGCTTCGCCCCATTGGTTATTTCCAACACGTTCTTTTGAACGCAGTGTCATCCAAACACCAATGAAGAAGAAAATAAGACCAACAAACATGATCCCGTACCCAATTGATGACCAATAGTTCCATAAAGCATAGGCATCTGGATAATCAGGAATACGACGCGGCATACCTGCAAGTCCAAGGAAATGCTGAGGGAAGAAGATCACGTTAACGCCAATAAACGTTAGCCAGAAATGTATTTTTGAAACCAGTTGTGGATAAGGTTTGCCGCTCATTTTACCAATCCAGAAATACCACCCAGAATAAATTGAGAATAGAGCACCCATTGACATTGTATAATGGAAATGAGCCACAACATAATATGTATCATGGAATGATGTATCAACACCGGCATTGGCAAGAACCACGCCCGTTACACCACCAATGGTGAAGAGGAAAATCATACCAAGAGCGAACAACATGGGTGTTTCAAAACGAAGTGAACCACCCCACATTGTACCAAGCCAAGAGAAAATCTTAATCCCTGTAGGCACGGCAATAACCATTGTCGCAGCCGTAAAGTATGCTTTTGTATCAACGTCCATACCAACAGTATACATGTGATGGGCCCATACGATAAATCCAACAACACCAATCGCAACCATCGCATACGCCATTCCAAGGTAACCAAAGATCGGCTTACCTGAGAAGGTTGAAATTACGTGGCTAACAAGACCAAAACCAGGAAGGATAAGAATATACACTTCAGGATGGCCAAAGA
>JABIPV010000183.1 GCA_018699075.1 Kordiimonadaceae bacterium
AACGACCCGAATAATGGCGGTTAATTTAATTGCACTTATATTCTTGGGTGGTGGCGTTCTTTATGTTGACCAAGTGCAAAATACACTTTTAGAATCGCGCATAGAAGAACTTGTGAAAGACGCTAATATTATGGCTGGAGCAATTGGGGAGGCCGCTACTGAGGGTAATGATAACGCTGAATTATTAATTGATCCTGCCAAAAACATCTTAATTCGTCTGGTTGGGGTGACCAATATTCGTACCCGTTATTTTGGTGTTAATCAGGAACTTCTTATCGATAGTCGTGATTTGGCCATTAACAATGTGGTTGTTGTTGATACCATGCCCAAAAAAATAGATATAAATAATTTTTGGGAAGTCATAAATCGGGAAGTATCAGTTCTTCTTGACCGTCTTCAACAACGTGATCAGCTAGAAGAATATCATGAAGTTGAACATGAAAAGGCCAGTGACTATCCAGAAGTCCTTGAAGCATTAGAGGGTGGAGAAAGTAGTCGCTTAAGAAGATTAAATGAAGAAAATGACGTAATAACAGTCGCAGTACCGGTTCAACGTTTCAGACGGGTACTAGGGGCATTAATGCTTTCTGCGGATACTGGTGATATTTATGCGGCGGTTCAAGATGTGCGTCTGACGATTATAAAATTTTTCTTTGCATCGTTATTAATAACCCTTCTTATGTCATTATTCCTTGCTAAAACCATCGTAAGTCCTGTTCTGCGATTAGCCCGATCCGCAGACCATATCAGTCTTGGGGGTAAATCGGATATCCCTGATTTATCGGCAAGAAATGATGAGATTGGTGACTTATCGCGATCTTTAAAAGAAATGACTGAAATACTGGCGAAACAAATTGACGCGGTTGCAAGTTTTGCTGCAGATGTTGCCCATGAACTTAAAAATCCGCTTACTTCATTGCGTAGTGCCATTGAAACAATGGAATATGCAAAGACAGAGGAAAATAGAAGAAAGTTACGGGAAATAATCGGTGACGATGTGAGGCGCTTAGACCGATTAATAACGGATATTTCAGATGTTTCCAGACTTGATGCTGAAATGTCGCATGCTCTTAAAACCAAAGTGAATATGACAGCTTTGTTAGAAACGCTGATCGATATATATTTAACAACCCAAAAAGATATTCTGCCAAATATTCATCTTGATGTTAAAAAACGCCGTTTTAAATCTCGTGACGGAAAGCCTGCACCTTATTATGTGCGCGGTCTAGAAGGACAATTAGGACAAGTGGTTAGAAACATATTGGATAATGCCATATCGTTTTCAAATAAAGACAGCAATATTTGGATTAAAATGCACCGTAAAAATGATATGGTCGAATTGATCGTTGAAGACGAAGGTGTCGGCATTCCAAGGGATAATTTAGAAAGTATCTTTGAACGGTTTTATTCAGAACGACCAAAAGGTGAAGCATTCGGAAAACATTCTGGTTTGGGGTTAAATATTTGCAAGCAAGTCGTTGATGCACACGGCGGTGAAATTGTTGCATCTAATAGATATGATAAATCAAAAAATATCATTGGCGCACGTTTCACCGTGTTGTTACCGCTAAGCGACGATAAAAGGTAAACAGGATGGCTTTTGTTCATGCATCTTGCGTTCGATTTGAAGAGAAGGGAATTCTTATATTAGGTCCTTCTGGTTCTGGAAAGTCCGACCTTGCCCTCAGATTAATCGATGCTGGGGCAATTTTAATATCGGATGATTATGTTGATTTGAAATGGGACGGTAAAATACTGTTTGGTTTTGCAGCACCAAATATTGAAGGGCTAATTGAAATTAGAGGGATAGGGCCTGTAAAAACCAACTATCAAAATTCCTCACCTATTGATCTGGTATTAGAACTTACACCGCGAGAGAGAATAGAACGCTTACCTGAAGAAGAGTTCTTTAATTACGAAGATGGACGGGTTCCCTTATACAAATTTGATTGTTTTTCTGTTTCTGCAATAGCAAAAATCAAAATATTACTAAATAGATAACTAAATATGTCGTTGACATAATTATTATTTTAAAGCTTAATTTTAAGGTGCAAATTATTGGAATTATAAATGTCTCTTACAAATGGCGGAAATAAGGTTAATCATAAAGCATTAAATGTACTTTTAATTACTGGTATGTCGGGTGCAGGAAAATCAAGGACATTCAGTGTGTTAGAGGATATAGATTATGAAGCCATTGATAATTTGCCAATTAATCTATTGCCTAGTCTTGTTGATCTTGCCTTAAAAAGTGACCCAGATCGATCTAATCCTGCGTTAGCAATTGGTGTCGATGCGCGTACACGAAATTTTCAGCCGGATAAAATAGTTAATGTTTTAAATCAATTGCGTGAACAAGCACATATTTCTATTAAAATATTATATTTTGATTGTAGCAACGAAATTTTAGCGTCTCGTTTTACGGAAACCAGACGCCGTCATCCATTGGCAAAAGATCGTCCTGTCAGTGATGGCATTATTCGAGAACGGCAAATGATGGAAGTGATTAAAGCACAAAGTGATTATGTTTTTGATACTTCGGAAATTACTAACCTCGATTTACGCCGTATGTTGTCTCAACATTTTGAGCGCGCTCAAGGGGAGGGGCTTAACATTTCAATTTGTTCTTTTGGTTACCCAAAAGGATTGCCACGTGATGCTGACCTGGTTTTTGATATGCGTTATTTGAAAAACCCTCATTATGTTGACAAGTTAAAACAAAAAACCGGACAAAATTCGGATGTCGGCGATTATATCATGAAGGATCCTGTGTTTGATAGAAGTTGGGATAAAGTGTCTTCGCTTATTTTAACTTTGCTTCCTGAATATAAAAAGGAAGGAAAATCTTATCTGACAATTGCTTTTGGTTGTACAGGGGGACGGCATCGTTCGGTGTTTATTGCTGAGAAAATGACAAAATTACTTAAGGAAAAAAAATATAAAGTTAATTTGCATCATCGAGAGTTATCAATATAAATGGATATTGTTCTCTTTTAAAAGACGGATTATACTCAATAATAATAATATACTAAAAAGGCATTAAAATGATTGGAATGGTAGTTGTAACTCACGGTAGGCTCGCAGAAGAATTTATTGCAGCAATGGAACATGTGGTAGGCCCGCAAACTGCTTTACTAGCAATATCAATTGGTCCAGATGATGATATGGAACAGCGTCGGCAGGATATACTTGATGCAGTGTCAGAAGTGGAAGAAGGGGATGGTGTTATTTTACTAACTGATATGTTTGGTGGGACGCCGTCTAATCTGGCAATTTCTATAATGGAAGATACAAAAGTAGAAGTGATTGCAGGTATTAATTTGCCAATGTTGATCAAACTTTCAAGTGTACGTAATGTTTGTAACATGGAAGAAGCAGTGACCGCTGCACAAGAAGCAGGACGCAAATATATTAACGTTGCCTCTCATGTGCTCTCTGGTGAAAATACGTGAGTTCAGAAAATAGCAGTCTTTGTCGAAAAATGACAATCTGCAATCAACGTGGGTTACATGCAAGAGCATCGGCCAAATTTGCCGCACTTTCTGGTGCATATGATGCAAAAGTAACCGTTTTAAAAGACGGCACTTCAGTTTGTGGTACATCAATTATGGGCCTTATGATGCTCGCTGCGGCAACTGGCGATGAAATTATCATTAAAACCGAAGGCAATCAAAAAGTGGAAGTTATGGGCCATATTGATGAGTTGATAAAAAATAAGTTCGGTGAAGAGATTTAATTTAGAATTTTTTAACACTTTACTCATATATAGATATATAAAGATTTCTTTATACTTGCCA
>JABIPV010000026.1 GCA_018699075.1 Kordiimonadaceae bacterium
CAAGATAAATACCGCGGTAAGGCCGATGCCCGCATGGGGGGCCGACCGGTGTTGCGCAGTGTCGTACGGCTCATAACCGCAAGCGTCATTGTACCAATGACGCCAATGGTCAGAGCATGCAAAGACCCTGTCATCGGCATTACCGGCCAAATCAGACTGATAGCGGCCAGAGCAAGACCAAAAGGAATCCAAAAATATCCTATATGCAGCGCCCACAATAGGGGTTCTGGAAAAGTGGCAAAACCATGCCATCGTCTCAAACGCAAAAGGTTAAGAAGTGAAGCCCCTCCCATTAGAGCTACTATGACCAGCTCGCCGAAACCAATCGCCCATAAGCCAAGTCCCAACGAAGTGACGACCAACGTCAGACGATCAAAATTTCCAAAGGGCACAGGCCTTTTTGTGATATTATTTTTGGCCAACCAATTGTGGGTGAAACTTGGGATAATCCTCCCACCTACCATGCAAACGAGCATCACTACCAAGGCGATGGCGAGTCTTTGTGTCCGCGCCTCATTCTCCATAAGGCCGAGGGCTTCCGCATGCGATAGCCCATTGCATAAAAAGAACAGCATGACCACCAGGATAATTGGCAAATTACGCCAGTTGCGCCCCGCCACGATCTCCCTTCCTGTAAGAAGGGCGAGGACAACAAGAAACGAAAGATCAATCACTGCAGCAAGTTCTCCTCCGATAATCTCTGATATGGCAACTGCTATACGCCCGGCGATCCACAATATTACTAGAGCAAGCAACGGTAATCCCTGAAGAGGCAAATGCCCTGTCCAATTTGGGATTGTGGTAAGTATATAGCCTGCGATTACTGCGGCGACATATCCAAAGAGCATCTCATGGTAATGCCACGAGATCGCATCGAAAACCGTAGGTAATGTAATCCTGCCCAGAATCATCTCAAACGAAAGCCCGAGTGTCACCACCGCCCACAGCCCCGCGAGAAGAAAGAACGGCCTGTATCCCTGTGAAAGGATCGACGGACCATTAAAAACCCGATAGCGCGGGATTGGGGTATGCTTTTGTTTTACCAAAGTCAATTATCCATTCGTTTTACAAGTTTACAAAAGGTTATTGTCCCTTTTTCTGTTAAGATAAACCATAGGCGGTAGATTTGCAAAACAAGCTATAGCCGATTAAACTTAATAAATAGAGCAGAATACATTCTTATTTTGAGACCTAAATGCCCAAATAAACCTGACGATATACACTATGATGCTAGGAGATCTCTAGATGAACCATTCTCGCTCAACACCACACACCATAAAACACAGGAGCCACGATGATGTCGATGAAAACAATCAATAAGTATTGGATTTGGACGGTGAGTACCGTTGCAATTTTATTCGGTTTACTGACGATTAAGGAAGGTGGATCGGTGTTGTTCTGGAGCGAAGAAGCCCGTCTTGCGGCTGGTCAATATGTTACTTTCGTTCTCTGGTTCAACTTTCTGGCAGGGTTTATGTACGTTATCGCTGGCTTAGGACTCTGGTTGCGACGGCGGTGGGCGGTAGGGATAGCGTTTGTGATCGCGGCAGCGACGTTAGCTGTCTTCATCGGGTTTGGCATCCATATCACGCTCGACGGTGACTATGAATTGCGGACGATCGTAGCAATGAGCCTTCGTAGTATTGTGTGGATCGTTATTGTACTAGTCTCCCGTAAACTTCTTTTAAAGCCCCACAGAAGTAAGGATGGTTCGTGAAATTTACGTTCCATAAGCATTGTCACGGTTACTTTGTGTGAACGTACAATTTCGAAGGACTCTTCGTGTAAACTAATTACATGGAGGATTTAACAATGACAAATGATGAAAGAGAGATAAGATCAGAACCGCACTTTCGGGCCTTGTACTACAGGAATTAAAGGATGTATCTGATGCGGGTGCCATCACCGTCACATATGACTCCTGTAAAACCGATGCATTAGTTTTGAAATCACGTTCTTGATCTACGTCAAGGATTAATTGTCCAATAAGAATAAGTTCTCCATCATCAAGTGGGTAACTTGACTTTATAAAGGATACTTCAATGAACCTTGCACAGAGCTTGCTCCATGCGTTGAAAAACCATGGTGCGAAAGAAATTTTTGGCATACCCGGTGATTTTATATTGCCATTTTTCAAAGTGATGGAAGAAAGCAAAATTCTTCCCTTCTATACTTTAAGCCATGAACCAGCGGTAGGATTTGCCGCTGATGCTGCGGGTCGGGAAAATTCTACTCTTGGTGTGGTTGCCGTAACTTACGGCGCCGGGGCGTTTAACGTTCTAAACGCTGCCACCGGTGCTTACGCAGAAAAAAGCCCATTGGTAATCATATCAGGTGGCCCAGGTCTTCAGGAAAGCCGCCTTGGCCTGCTTCTTCATCATCAGGCCAAAACACTTGACAGTCAGTTGAAGATATTTAGTGAAATTACCTGTGATCAGGCCGTTCTTAATAATCCCAAGACTGCCCATAAGCAAATCGCCCAGGTGCTTCGCTCATGCAAAGAGCATTCGCGCCCTGTCTATATTGAAATCCCCCGTGATCTAACATTTGACCACTGCGAAGAGGTTATGCCCGCCCCAGCCTCACCGGTAGATGCAAATGCAGTCTCCGCCTGCGCAGATGAAATATTCAAACGCCTTGAAGCGGCGGAAAAACCGGTGGTTATGGCTGGCGTTGAAATTCGCCGATTTAATTTGGAAAAAAAACTATCGCGCCTTGCACAAAAGCTCTGCATGCCCGTGGCAACAACCTTCATGGGACGCGGCTTACTGACCGAGGAGGAAGACCCGCTGATCGGTACGTATATGGGACTCTCTGGTTGTAAGAAGGTAAAAGAAGCTGTCGAAAGTTCCGATGCCCTGCTTATGCTCGGTGTCATTTTTGCTGATACTAATTTTGGTGTTTCAAAATCCCGTATTAATCTGACGACGTCAATTACCGCCGCGGATCGTACCGTGAACCTTGGATATCACAGCTACCATGAAATACCTCTTGAACACCTGATTGATGCACTGTTGAAACGCGCAGACAAAAACGTTGCCCCCAATATTCAAAAGCCATGTGTGCCGAAAGGGGGGCTGATTGCCGATAATGCAAAAATCGTACCTCACGACATTGCCAAAGCGGTCAACGACCTGTTCGAAGTCGACGGAAAAATGAAGATCGTCAGTGATGTTGGGGACTGTTTGTTTACAACTGTAAGCATTCAGCCAACCTCGCTTACCGGTCCCGCTTACTACGCCGGAATGGGTTTTGGTGTGCCTGCCGGAATGGGCGTTCAGGCAACCACTGGCGAGAGACCCCTGATCCTGGTCGGCGACGGTGCCTTCCAGATGACCGGGTGGGAGCTCGGCAATTGCCGACGTTATGGTTGGGACCCTTTGGTGATTGTCTTTAATAACTGTAGTTGGGAAATGCTTAGAACTTTTCAACCTGATGTGGGTTTTAATGATCTTGATGACTGGAAATTTGCCGCGCTCGCGACTATCCTTGGCGGTGACGGTTACCGGGTTCAGACACGCGCAGAACTTAAGGATGCTCTTGATAAGGCATATGCAACACGTGGTAAATTTCAGCTGGTTGAGGTGATGATGGACCGAAAAGCGATTTCCCCGACTTTAAAAAGATTTACTGACGCCATCAAAGCCGCAAAAATAGTATAATAAATCAATCAAGGCGGAAACAAAAAAGTCATGTGATATGTTGATATAAAACAATAATCGTAAAAAAATGGTGCCACTAAAAAGAATCGGAATCCGCACATAACTTGTGAACGTGA
Source organism: Kordiimonadaceae bacterium (assembly GCA_018699075.1). Taxonomy (GTDB): domain Bacteria; phylum Pseudomonadota; class Alphaproteobacteria; order Sphingomonadales; family Emcibacteraceae; genus Pseudemcibacter. The sequence goes on from JABIPV010000026.1 coordinate 3,779, forward strand.
TTTGACTTAACTCATTGTTATTAAAGAATTTACAAAAAATAGAAAGTTTGATGAAATTGGATTTTGGTAGCCGCTTTTAATACTACTTTGAGCCAGTTGTTTTGCATCTATGAGATTGCTTAGAATCCAATTTTTCTACAAAAAAATAAATGTGAGTTTATTTTTAATTACTATTAAATCCATCAAATATTTCTGTAGAGAAGTATCTAGAGGCTCCATCAGCAAAAATAGTTACGATGCGTTTGCCTTTCATATTATCTCTTTTAGCTAAGCGAACAGATGCAACGGCAGCGGCACCGGAGGATATGCCGACAGCTGTACCTTCTAAACGCGCTAAACGACGTGACATCTGAATAGCTTCCTCATCAGTAACAGTTATAACTTCGTCAATAAGATTGACATTTAATACATCAGGAATGTGGCCGGAAGACAACCCTTGTAATTTGTGGATGCCGGCGCGCCCTTCACTTAGAACGGGACAAGAGGCAGGCTCAACTGCGATTCCTATTACATTGGGTAAACGTTGTTTTAAAACACTTGTCACCCCTGTGAAAGTCCCGCCCGTGCCAATACCAGCAACGAAGTAATCCAAATCGCCATTAGTATCTCGCCAAATTTCTTCGGCGGTGGAATTGATATGTGCTTTAGGGTTAGCTAAGTTTTCAAATTGACCCAACTGAATCATATTAGGATTAGCTTTTTGCAACTCTGTTGCTTTATCAATAGCCCCTTTGGTGCCGAGCCCTTTTTTGGTTAAAATCACATTTGCCCCATAAAGCCTTAACAGTTTACGACGTTCGATGCTCATGTGTTCTGGCATATAAATAGTAATTGGAATTCCCCTTACTGCACAAGCCCAAGCACATGCTACTCCATTGTTACCAGAAGTTGCTTCAACAATTTCAGTGTTCTTTTGAATCAAACCTTTTTTGATTGCATTTTCAATCATTGCCAATGCAGGCCTATCCTTCACAGACCCTGCAGGGTTTACATACTCGATCTTAGCTAAAATCTCAGCTTCAAGACCTTCTTCTTTCATTAAATTACTCAATCGAACTAATGGCGTATTGCCAACTATTTCTGATATCTCATTGTATATTCTTCCGCGCCCAATTGACTGGTTCACCTGTTGGTTTGATTGCCGCATGATTGTCCTAAAGTTCAATTTAATTAATTATAGGTTTGCCAATCTAAGAAGTCGGAATGTAAAATTGACAACCTTTATAGTATGAATTCATTTACCACAAAATTTATCAAAATTGGTATTTTTGTTTAAAGCATAACAATAATAGCAATATCATTCTATTCTTTAGACATTAACTGTTAAATAATACTAGCGTAGTTAAAATTTTTATATCAAAATAAAAAACCTTTCTAACGGTTCAAACCAATAGTCTGTCCGTCGTCGAATGATTTTAGACTTATTTAGCTTATTTCATCAGGATGCTTTCAATATATCTATTGTAGGGACGGGAATGTCCTTTGTCGTGTAATCCGGTCCTGCTCACAGCTATTTTGCAGGAAAGCAACTTCATCATGCCAACATTCTAATTCAGCCATTCAACGACCCTTTGTGTGTCTCCTTCCGACCCAAAACAGATGGTCAGGGATGAGATCAAAACGTTCCTTTATAATAGGCTTCTACATGGTTTTTTTGCCAGAACGGGGAAGATTTAATGTTTAATAAATGTATTGATTTTAAGAATAGAAATGGGCATAAGATTTCAAATAAAACCCAGTCTTCTTGGAAAAGGATCTAAATAAATGACAGTAAAAGTATGCGCTTTGGGTGACTTTTTCCTCGCGCCGGAACTTTTCCCAGAAAGATTAAAAAGAAATTGCGGTGACGAGATCGAGCTTACTGTAAATAAGATGCCGCCCGGGCCAATGATTTCGGGTGAACATGGTGACGCCATACGGGAATATTCAGGAAATGAAGATCAGGTTATTGAATGGGCAAGAGATGCGGATGCCTTGCTGGTTCATATTGCCCCTGTCAGCCGCCGTGTGATTGACGCACTACCAAATTTAAAATTCATCGGCGTGGGACGCGGGGGACCCGTTAATGTAGATCAGGCCGCAGTGGCCGAAAGAAATATTGTTTTAGCAAATGCACCGGGAAGAAACGCAGGGGCGGTTGCTGAATTTACAGTTGGCGCGATTATAAGTACAAGCCGTGAAATCGCCACAGGAACTATGGAGATGAAGGCCAACGAATGGTCAAGGGTTCATTATCATTATGAAAATACTGGTTTAGAGCTTTCAGAAATGACTGTCGGGCTCATCGGATATGCGCATATTGGTAGAATTGTGGGTCGCCTTCTTTGTGCTTTTGGTGCCAAGGTGATATTTTTTGATCCTTATCAGGATCAAACGGAAGAAGATACAAAGCGCGGCATTACGAAAGTTGATCTTGACGAATTATGTCGCTCCAGTGATACGGTCTCGCTTCATACACGGTTGACGGATGAGACTGCCAACATGTGTAGTGGTGATTTCTTTTCAAAGTTAAAACCCGGCTGTATTCTAATAAACACGGCTCGCGGAGAACTTGTTGATCAAAAAGCATTGTTAA
>JABIPV010000289.1 GCA_018699075.1 Kordiimonadaceae bacterium
CCTGGAATAAAAATTAGTTGCTGAATGTTTCTCCTGAATTCGTTTTTCATTGTTATAAAACGACAAATTCTATCTGCTTCTCTAATTTCAAAATTCAACAATGCATCTTTATAATCCATTATTACAACCATATCTTTTATTTTTGTAATATTATCAAGTAATTTATTAAGAATTGATTTTTGCTCTTTATAGGTAATATTACCATTTACATTAATATGTAATATATTATTTTTTACTCTGAAACTATTCGACATTTTACATCCTTGAAGTCATTTATTGGTTTAATTAGAATCTTTCTAAACAGATAGTTGCACATAGTCGCAGCTGCGTCAAGTAGAATATAGTTGCAAATAGTTGCAGATGAGCAAAGCAGAAACTAGTTGCAAGTATTTGCAATTGTGTGCATAGTATTTTGATAATTGTAAAATGTTGAATTTAGGAGGGTTAATTATGAAAATAAGTGAAGAGAAAGAAGTTATTACGGCAAAAATATCAAAGGAATCAGCAGAAGGTTGGAGAAACTTTTGTGCTGGAAATGGAATTACCGTGACGGCCTTTATTGAAGTGGCTGGAATGGATTTAATAAATGAAAGTATTCCACCAAAAGTTAAAGCCCGTCAAAATATGGTTGAAGACGCGCGCAAAATAGATATGAATCGTCGTTCACGTCGAAGTTAAATTAATTTCTAAGAAATTAAGTAAATTCTTTTTCGAAAACTGTTGCGAAATATTCCATGTCTTCCGGCTTGCCCATACTCACTCGGCACCAAGTTAAGAACGGTGCGAACGGGCGCCCGACAACTATTCCATTTGCGCGATATTTTTCACGTACATCTTTAATGTCCATTCCTGTTTCATAAAAGATGAAGTTGGCACTAGATTTTACGTAATTAACATTGTGCTTATCAAATAGGTCATAAACAATTTTCAAGGATTCTTGGTTTTTACGACGTAAGAAATCCTGGGTTGCGGTATCTTTATAACTTGATGCAGCACCGGCAATAGCCAATTTGTTTGTACCGCCTGTCATAAAGTCTCTCAACTTAGCGATCCAAGCCTCGGTTGAATAGGCAATGCCAAGACGGACGCCTGCAAAACCATGAATTTTCGAAGCTGTTCTTGCGACAAGGATGTTGTCATTTGCAACTGCCAGAGGCACCATTGTTTCATAGTCTGGATTTTGGGCATATTCATGGTAAGCTTCATCAATGAATACCAAACATTTTTTGGACATTTCAAGACAGAATTCTTTAAGCTTATTTTTTTCCATAATTGTTGGAAGAGGGTTATTTGGGTTAACAAGATAAATGATACTTACATCATCGGTGTATGCCGCCTTCATGGCATCCAAATCAATTGTCATTGTTTCATCTACGGGTACGCGTATAACGGGGACACCTCGACGTTCGGCATATCTTGTCAATTCATGATATGTTGGTTCAGCAGTTAAAATCGTTCCACCTTCAACTGCGGTGATAAGGGCCAAGGTTTTTAAAATTTCACCAGAACCCCCAGAAAACCGAATATTCTTAGTCTCACACCCTTCTATATCGGCTAAAATCTCCATCAATTCCATCGTGCGACCTCTGCCATAATGATGTGCTGTATCGAACATATCTACGATGGCATTTCGGGCTACTCTTGAAATTCCGTAAGGGTTTTCATTTGTGCCTAATCGTATTGGATTATCTGGTGTCGGTACGAAACCTGGTACCGCCATATTTTGTGCATTTGCGCGGCTCCCCATTAACAGTGCACCCGCAAGTGCGGTTCCCCCTTTTAACCAATCACGTCTTGAGACATCATTTCCCATATTCTATTCCCTCTGTTGTTTTATTAAGTGAATTCTTTCTCATAAATTTCTGCAAAATATTCCATATCTTCTGGCTTTGAAGTACTTACTCGAGCCCATGTAAGGAACGGTGGGAAAGGACGCCCCACATTTACACCGTGCTTTAAGAAACGTTCCTTTGTTTCTGAAAAATCAATCCCTGTTTCAAAGAATACAAAATTACTATTGGATTTAATGTATTTGACATTGTGTTTATCAAATAATTTATAAACAATATCCAAAGCTTCTGTATTCTTACGTAAGACAAAATCGATATATTCTTTATCTTTATAACTGGCGAGGGCGCCATGAACAGCTGCGGTATTTACAGAACCCGTCACGCGTTCTCTTATGAGCTTAAGAAGGCCTTCTTTGGCAAAGGCAAAGCCTACACGAATGCCTGCAAAACCATGAATTTTTGAAGCCGTTCTTGTGACAATTAAATTATCTGTTTCAACGGCAAGTTTGATCATACTTTCATAATTTGGGTCAACGACATATTCGTGATAGGCTTCATCAACAAGCACGATGCATTTCTTAGACATTTCAATGCAGAATTCACGAAGCTTGTCTTTGTGCATAATGGTTGGAATAGGATTGTTTGGATTACAAAGATAGATGATTTTAATATCATCGGTATAAGCAGCGCGCATTGCATCGAGATCAACCGACATATCATCTTTTCTTACGTCAATCCATTTTATGTCAGTACCAACCCAACCACTATAGCGTACAAGGTCATGATAAGTCGGATTTGCGGCCATAACTTTACCACCTTCAAGTTCAGTGATAAGTGCCAAAACCTTTAAGAATTCTTTTGATCCTGAACCGATGGAAATATTTTTTGCGGAAATACCTTCTGCGCCAGCAATATGTTCTCTTAATTCACGCTGTCCAGCTCCACTATAAAGATGGGAAACATCATAGGCATTATTCATAGCTTCACGTGCAGAGCGCGTAATGCCATATGGATTTTCGTTTGAACTAAAGCGAATGGGGTTTTCACGTGTAGGGGTATATCCCTTAACGGTTACGCTTTGTGCACGCCCGCCTGTTGCAAAAAGTAATCCACCGGCGAGCACTGTTGTGCCCGTAAGCCATTCGCGTCTTGTAATCTTCTCTGACATTAAGTCTTCCTTTTTAGATTAACCAAATTCTCTTTTATAAACTTCGACCAAGTATTTCATTTCTTCTGGCTTAGCGGTACTTACGCGAACCCAGTCTGGATGAGTATCATATCTACGGCCAACCAATATACCATATTCAAGCAGCTTTTCGCGAACTTCCATGGCATCGCGTCCGGCGTGGAAAAATGTGAAGTTGGCATTTGATTTAATGTATCTTAAGCCTAGTTCTTCAAACATTTCATAAAGTATTTCAAGTGATTCATAATTTTTATCAACGATAAATTTTTGATATTCTTTATCTTCATAACTGACAACAGCACCCATTAATGCTGGGAAAGACGTCGTGCTTGATCTAAATGTTCTAAGCTCTTTAAGTGTATCTGGGTGAGCAAATGCAAACCCGATGCGAACATTGGCAAAACCATGAATTTTGGAAGCTGTGCGAAGGATAATTATGTTTGGATTATCTGCAACCAGATGTGCCATTGTTGAAAAATTATCATCGCGTACATATTCATAATAAGCTTCATCAATCACAACCATAGCCGTTTTTGAAACTTCCAGGCAAAACTCTTCTAGTGATGTTTTTTCAATGATGCTTGGGATAGGATTATTTGGATTACAAAGATAGACGCAAGTCGTATCAGGTGTCATTGCATTTTTCATAGATGTAAGACTAATGGTAAGGTCTTCTTCCACTGGTACTCTAATTATATTTGCACCAAGTGCAGCTGCGCTTCTTGTGATGGAACCAAAAGTTGGGTTAGGCACGATGACATCGCCACCTTTAACACCGCATAATGCACCGGAAGCCATTAAAAATTCACCAGAACCAGCACCAACAACAACGCAGTCCTGTGGAATGCCTTCCATATCCGCAATCATATTTGTAAGTTTGCGCCCCATTGTGAAATTATAAAGGTGCGCCACTTTATAAGATTCGAGGATGACTTCCATGGCTTTTGGATTAATGCCATATGGATTTTCATTATTGGTCATTCGGATCGGGTTGTCTTTGCTTATGGGCTTGCCCATATTCATCATTTCACTCATTTCCTGCCCCGAAGCAGCATTTGTTAGCATCACACCACTTGCTATAGCAGTCGTTCCGACCAACCATTCTCGTCTTGTAATTTTTTCAGTCATTTTAGTTTCCCTAAGTATTTTGTGTTAAGTGTTTAACCAAATTCTCTTTTATAAACTTCGACTAAATAATGCATTTCTTCTGGTTTCGCCGTACTGATACGTACCCAGTCTGTATATGGTTTATATTGTCTACCAACTTGGCAACCAGACTCAAGCAATTTATTATACACATCCATGGCATCATGCCCGGCATGGAAATAAGTGAAGTTTGAATTCGATCTGATATATTTACGGCCCAAATCTTCAAACATTTTGTAAAGTATTTCTAATGATTCATTGTTTTTATCAATAACGAATTTTTGATATTCTTTATCTTGATAACTAACAATAGCCCCCATCATTGCAGGATAGCTTGCTGTCATAGCACTAAATCTTCTGAGGCTTTTAATTGTATCAGGATTACCAAAAGCAAAACCAATTCGAATACTGGCAAATGCATGGATTTTTGAAGCGGTTCTGATTACAAGAATATTTGGATTTTCAACGGCTAGGCTTACCATCGATGCATAATCATCATCTCCTGCATATTCAAAGTAAGCTTCATCAATGACGACCATAGCTTTTTTTGACATTTCAAGACAAAACGCGGTTAAAGCATTTTTTTCTATAATGGTTGGAATAGGGTTGTTTGGGTTACAAAGGTATACGATCTGAGTATCAGCACGAACTGCCTTACGCATAGCGTCTAAACTGATGGCCATATCTTCGCCAACGGGTACGCGTGTTACTGTGCCGCCAAAGCGTTCAACATATCTTGTAATTGAACCATATGTGGGATCAGGGGCTACAACGTTACCACCGTTAAATCCGCAAATTGCGCCTGTAGCCATTAAAAATTCAGTGGAACCCGCCCCTGATGCAATACATTCTATTGGAACATTTTCCATTTTAGCAACAATCGCTTCTAAATTACGTCTTGTTCTAAATTGATAAAGATGGGCCTTATTACGTGCTTCATTCATTACTTTTAAAGCTTTGGGGTTAATACCGTATGGATTTTCGTTATTTGTATATCGAATTGGGTTGTCTTTACTAATCGGCTTACCTGCATTCATTAATGTCCGTGCGGATGCTGCACTGCTTAGTGCAAGTCCACTCGCCGCAGCAGTTGTGCCAACTAACCATTCACGTCTGGTGATTTTATTTGTCATTATTAAATTCCCTATATAGTGTTTGTTTTTGTTTAGCCGAATTCTTTACGATAAATATTACTGAAATGCTGAATTTCTTCGGGCTTGGTCATGCTCAGTCTTACCCAGTTTGTGAAAGGTTTAAATTCACGGCCCGTAAGAATATGATGCTTCTTCATTGTTTCTTGTACTTCTTTAGACGGACGGCCAGCATTAAAAAAGGTAAAGTTGGCATTTGATTTCACATATTCGAGATTTAAATCGTCACACATTTTATTAACAATCTTCAGGCATTGTTGATTTTTTTGTTTTAAGAATGTTTGATATTCAAAATCCTGATAGCTGGCGATGGCGCCTTTCATTGCAGTGTAATTAAGTGTATTTGAAAATAGGCCGAACATGCGCTTAATAAGATCTGGATGGGCAAAACAAACACCAATTCGGATACCTGCAAAAGCATGGATTTTAGATGCTGTACGGGTAACAATAATATTTTTATTTTCTTTTACCAAACTGATCATGCTTTCAAAGTCAGGATTGTCTACATATTCATAGTAAGCTTCATCGATTAAAATGGTCGCCTTTTCTGACATTTCTATGCAAAATTCACGCAGCGCTTTTTTTTCAATGATCGTAGGACAAGGATTGTTTGGGTTACATAAATAAATCAGTTTTACTTCATCCGTATATGCAGCGCGCATGGCATTCAGATCTATTGCCATATCTTCACCAACAGGAACCCCGATGATTTTAGTATTTAATGATTTACTAAAGCGAAGTATGTCACCGTAAGTAGGAAGGGGAGTTAAAAGAGCACCACCGTCTACTTTATTAAAAACGGCAGCCTTTTCAAGAAATTCAGTTGAACCGGCTCCCATACCAACATATTCAGGGGCTATATCTTCCAGTTCCGCCATGATGTTTCTAAGTTCAAAAAAAGCACTGAATGCATATTCATGGGAATGATCAAAGGCATCTATCATTGCTTTACGTGCAATTTTTGATTGACCATAGACGTTTTCATTAAAATGGGCGCGAATAGGATTTTCTGCCGTTGGGTTCACATTAGGCGTCATAAATGTTTGTGCGGAAGCGCTTGCACCAGAAAGAAGGGCACCTGTGGCAGCAGCCCCGGTAAGCCATTCTCTTCTATTCAAATTTAAAGTCATATTTATACTTTCTTAAATCACTATATTTTATAAGGTTTTGTGCATGATTTTTCTATTTGCTATAATATAACATATATAATCATAAACGATGTAAAAAGTCCATGAATTATATGATGTCTTAAATGACCATAAAAAAATGGCTGAAATAAATTCCAGCCACTTAATATTCGCGTTTTATATTGGTTAGTATTTAGCCAAATTCTTTACGGTAAGCATCGACTACATATTGCATTTCTTCCGGTTTGACGGTGCTCATTCGTACCCAGTTGGTGAAGGGTGGGAAAGGGCGGCCGCTTATTATGCCATGTTTTTTTAAAGCGGTAGCTACCTCCGTAGAAGGACGGCCCGCGTTGAAGAAAGCAAAATTTGAATTTGATTTGATATATTCATAATTCAAGTCTTTAAACATTTTTTCCAAAATATCCATTGATTCTCTGTTTTTTTGTTTAATGAATGTTTGATACTCCGTGTCTTGATAACTTTCTACGGCACCTGCAACGGCTACATTTGAAAGCGAAAGATTAAATGGTCCTGTAATAAGTCGCATTGTTTCAGGATGAGCAAAGGCAAAGCCCATACGAACACCTGCAAAACCATGTATTTTAGAAGCAGTACGGCAAACAATAATGTTTTTGTGCTCTGTCACTAAACTCTTCATAGATTCAAAGTCAGGGTTATTTACATATTCATAATATGCTTCATCTACCAGCACGATGGCGCGTTTTGACATTTCAATACAGAAGTCGCGAAGAGAATTTTTTTCAATAATGCTCGGAATAGGGTTGTTTGGATTACATAAGTAGACAAGTTTAACATCGTCGGTCATTGCACTTCGCATGGCATCTAGGTCAATACCCATATTTTCACCGACAGGCACGCTGATTATATCAAGTCCAAGCATCTTTGCTGTTCCTGTTACGCTACCGTAAGTCGGGTTAGGTGCTAATACTTTTCCCTGCTGTATAGCACAAGCAAATGTTGTTTTTTCTAAGAAAGGCGTTGAGCCGTTATCAATTGCAATATGATCTCCAGGCAGGTTTTCCATTTTTGCGATAACTTGGTTTAATTTTCTTTGCCCGAAAAAATCATATAGATGGGCTGTTTTTGCAGCCTCGTCCATAACTTTTTTAGCTTTTAAAGAAGGCCCATATACATTTTCATTAAAGCCTGCACGAATTGGGTTTTCGGGAGTAGGGGTGAGGTTGGCCTCAGGTACCGTTTGTGCGGATGTAATTGTAGAAGCAATTAAACTCCCTGCGAGGGCTGTGCCACCAACTAACCAGTCGCGGCGCGTTAAATCTAATGTCATTGAGTATCCTTTAAGTTTTGATAAAAATGCATCTTAATCTATTTTGTTATAATTTTGCAATGTACCAATGTGGACTATGACGAAAAACATAAAATGTTTTTTATTTCTCGAGGAACGGTGATTTTACCCGCAAAATGTGTATGAAGTGAATAAAGAAGGTTTGGGCTTAGGTATGCGCAATTGACGCAGAGACCATGTATAATTATCTTAAATTAAAATAAAAAAGGCCGGAATATATTCCGGCCTTAAATTTGAAAGTATTGGTTTTAGAATTTTGAAATTAGGGAGACTTGAAAACGATCTCTTCTAAAGTTATTTGTAAAATCCACTTGTTCAAATGTACTTGGTGTTGTTGTTGTATCTTCGAAAACCTGTGTCATTTGATGATTAAATGTTGAGCGATTATACTCACCTCTTAAGGAAATCCTGTCTGTGGCAAAGAGTTGAATGCCGCCACCAAATACTATTCCCGTATCAGAATGATCATTGGTAATACCATCAAAAAGATTCCGCGTCATTTGTTGTGTAAAACCGAGGCGGCCGAATACTAAGAATGAGTTTGAAACCCAGTATCCTGGGAGTAGTGAACCGCTAAATTCATTTGTTTGTTTAAGTTCTGAAGTTGCGGAAATTGTGTTTTTTATAAAACTATAACCATATCTACCTTCCGCAGCGAAAGAAAAACGGCCCTGGGATTGCCTAAAACCTATAAAGACACCAGCGCCAGGTCCTTCATCATTATATATGGTTTTATCATCAGTAGGTTCGCGGTCTGTCAGACTTTCTACTGTGTAGTGGCTAAACCTGGTAATATCATAGCTACCATCTACTCCCATGTAAAAACCATCAGCAGGGTGACCTTGTGCCGAAACAACTTGTGCAAATAAAAAAGTGCTTATCAAAAGACCACTTAGTTTAATAAATAATTTCATTTCCATTCCTTTATCATTATTTGTGAAAACAATATCAATGAAAGCTTAAAATTTATTTAACTGTAGCAACTTAAGCGAATTACCCGTCGTAACTTATTCGGTAGATAACATTAGCTTCATCATCGGCGACTAACAAACTTCCATCCTTAAGTTCCAGAACATCAGCAGGACGTCCCCATGCTTCGTTATCTTGCAACCAACCTGTAATAAATGGCTCGTAATTTACCGCTTTACCATTCTCAAGCGTGACAAGAGTTAACATATGACCCGTGTGTCCCGCTTCATCGGAACGGTTCCATGACCCATGCTCAGCAATAATAATATTGTTTTTATAGGAATTTGGGAACATATTACCTTTATAAAATGCCATGCCAATAGCGCCTGCATGTGGTGCAAGATTTTGTGTTGGTGGGGTATAATCACTGGCATTTTTACCTTCACCAAATTCCGGGTCCGGTGTGTCACCTTGATGAATATATGGATAGCCAAAATGTTCGCCAATTCTTGTTACATGATTTAATTCATCCGCGGGCATATTGTCGCCCATTGCATCACGGCCATTATCCGTAAACCATAAATCTCCAGTTACAGGGTCAAAATCAAAACCAACAGTATTGCGAACGCCGCGGGCCACATGTTCTAACGTATTATCAGGATCATTGACATCCATGCGATGAATAGAGGCAAAAACCTCTTCTGGTTCGCAAATATTACACGGTGCACCTACAGGAACATATAAAAGTCCGTCAGGGCCGAATTCTATAAATTTCCAACCATGATGTGACTTGGTCGGGAGCTTATCTGTAATGGTCTCAGGCTCTGGACTTGAATTTAATGTTGCCGCAATATCTTTGTAGCGTAATATTTTACTGATCGCGGCAACATATAGGTCACCGTTACGGTACGTCAGTCCGGAAGGCGATTTAAGGCCCTTATCAATTTCCACAACTTCGCTCGCGGTTGCAGAATTATTTGGATTTAACACAGCATGGATACGACCACCCGCTGAACGTTGTGAACCCACATAAACTGTTCCGTCATCACCTAGGGTCATTTGACGTGGATTGTTTACTTTTGCATAAACACTAATGGAAAAACCATCTGGCATAACCAATTTATCAAGCTCCACATCTTGTGCGAAACTGCAAGATGAAAAGAAAAAGACAGAAATGAAGAGTAATTTAATAGTGTTTATTGTTTTTATCATATGTAAGCTCCCTAAATAGGGGGCGATGATAACATATAATAAAATTACCTACCAAATGTTATTTATTATATGTCACACGGTAAATTGCATTGGCTTCATCGTCTGAAATCAGAAAACTGCCATCATTTAATTGAAGAATATCTGTCGGCTGTCCCCACGAGGAGTTATTTTGCAACCAGCCAGAGATGAGCGTTTCATATTTAACGGCCTTGTTGTTTTCAATGCTGACCATCGTGACACGATTTCCTGTGTGTCCTGCGTCATCAGAACGGTTCCATGATCCGTGTTCGGCAATAATGATATTATTTTTGAAATTTTCAGGGAACATGTCGCCCGTATAGAATGTCATACCCAGAGCCGCCGCATGAGGGGCTAATTTTTGCGCTGGTGGTGTATAATCAGAAGGTTTTTTTCCAATGCCAAATTTTTTGTCAAGGGTATCCCCTTGATGAACAAATGGATAACCAAAATGCATTCCTCTCATTGGGGCATGGTTTAATTCTTCAGCTGGCATATTGTCACCTAAGCCATCACCACCATTATCTGTAAACCACAGTTCACCTGTTCTGGGATCCCAGTCGTAGCCAATAGTGTTGCGAATGCCTCTGGCGTAATGAGTGAAGGATTTATCCTCAGAATTGACATCAAGTGTAAGTAAGGAGGCAAATATTTCTTCTTCAGGAATACAAATATTACAAGGTGCCCCAACCGGAATATAGAGTAAACCGTCTGGGCCAAAAGCTATATGTTTTTGTGAATGGCGTGATAATGTTGGTAACTTATCTGTAATGATTTCTCGTTTGCTATTGTTTAAATTTGCCTCAATATCATTGTAACGATAAATTGTGCTTCTGGCTCCGACATATAAATCCCCGTCTTTATAAGTTACGCCGTGAGGTGAGGTAAGTCCTTTATCAATTTCAATAACCTCTTCGGCTTCGGCATTATTATCTTTATTTAAGAGCGCAAACACACGCCCGCCAGCCCCACTTCTTGTGCCTACATAAACCGTGCCATCATCACCAAGTGTCATTTGCCTTGGGTTATTTACCCGTGCATAAACGCTAATGGAAATACCGTCCATCAATTCCAACTTACTCAAATCAATGTCTTGCGCTTGGCCAGTCAATGATAAGATCATTGCGAGTGATAATGCGGTAATGATTTTTTTGCTATAATTGATCATGGCTATCCTTCAATGTTAAATGATGAATTGGTCTTTTGAATATCCTTGAATATACAGCAATGCTGTCAAATCTCCATGTGTAATCGACACATCGGCGGCTTCACCAGCGATTGGATGGGGATAATATCCTACCCCAAGACCCGCACCAACCAACATCGGTATATCATTAGCACCATCACCAACAGCAATTGTTTGATGATTTTCAAGACCGTCACGTTGCTGGAATTCTTTCAATGAATTGATCTTAGTATCTGAATCGACAATCGGTTCTCCAACTTCGCCTGTTAACGCCCCATCATCATGAAGTAGCAAGTTCGCACGATTGACTTGAAAACCTGTAATTTCTGATACGCGCCCTGTGAAATATGTGAAACCACCGGATACTAAAACCGTATTAGCGCCATTCTCATTCATGGTTTTTACCAGTATTTCTGCGCCCTTTGTTAATTTAACCCGTTGGTTAAATACGGTTTCAAGGTCTTCAATTTTAAGACCTTCGAGTAGGGCTACTCTTTCCCGTAACGCGTCTTTAAAATCAATTTCACCGCGCATGGCCGCTTCGGTAATGTGGGATACTTTATCTTTTATACCGAGAAAATCTGCAAGTTCATCAATACATTCGCATTCAATGATGGTTGAATCCATATCGGCGAGCAATAATTTCTTTTCCCGCGTAGCCACCTTTTGAATAGCATAATCAAATGCTTCTTCTTTTAATTGATTGATCACATCGTCATTGATGCTGTCGTCAAAATAAATATCCACTGCCACGTTGGTTGATAGCCACTTAATAGAGGATGCATTTACTATAGTAGAATATTTATCTTTAATTTCATCCGTAATTGCAGCAGAATTTGAACTGGATATTAACGTCAAAACGTAGGTCATCGATTTAGCCTGTGGTAATTATACTTTAGCTGTTATATCTACAATATCGTTGAGGATTAGGGAAACGGAAATTTAGACATGCGTAAAATAATCCTGCTGGGTGGGCCAACTGCCAGCGGAAAATCAGCTCTATCGTTAAAATGGGCAATTGAAAATAACGGCGAAATTGTCAACGGGGACAGTATGCAGATCTATCGTGAGCTTGATATTATCACCGCCTGCCCGACCAGTGACGAAATGGCGCAAATACCGCATCATTTATATCGTGCTTTAAAAGGTGACGATCCCTGTTCCGCCGCACGCTGGCGGGAAATGGCTAGATGTAAACTGGATGATATTTGGGGCAGGGGCAAAACACCAATTGTCGTTGGTGGGACCGGACTATATTTAAAAGCATTGGTCATGGGACTTTCTAAAGTACCTGAAATTGATCCGACCATCCGCGAAGATATTCGACGTAACGTACTGGTTGAAGGGCCGCAAGCCGCCCATGACAGGCTGGCGTCGCTTGATCCTGAAATGGCATCGCGCCTTGCTCCCGCTGATGGGCAGCGAGTGGCCCGTGCCTTGGAAGTGATCCTTTCCACGAGTAGAAGCCTTAGCCTTTGGCAAGCAGAGCCGGAATTGGGCGGTTTAATAGACGAAGATGTAGAGATGAGCCTAAATGTAATTGAACGCGACCGAGCCGAATTATATGACCGCTGTAATCAACGTTTCAAAATGATGATCGAACAAGGTGATGTCATCGAAGAGGTTAGGTCATTGATGGAATATCAATATTCGCCCACACTTCCCGTAATGAAGTCACTCGGTGTGCCGCAAATTATTGATCATATCAACGGTAATATCAGTAAAGAAGAAGCAATTACATTAAGTCAAACCGCAACTCGACAATTTGCGAAGCGACAAATGACATGGTTCCGCAATCAATTTTCTGACTGGAAAAAGCATATTTTGTAATTTTGTTAAAGAAAAATTCATTATTTTGTAATTATATTTCAATAATAGAGGTTGACTTGGTAATTTAATATCATTAAGTTGGCTGAAATTTTGAATATTAAAATATGCATGCCTATATGTTATTGAGTTTGCAAAATGGGTAGGAAGCCTTTATAACCCTACAGTTAATTTGCACATTAAGCATGTTCGAAAATAAAGAAAGGTTGACATTATGTCTTCGAAAGCAAAAAGCGGCGCTGCAATCATCATCAAATCCTTAGAAGATTTGGGTGTGGAGGTTATCTTTGGATACCCTGGCGGAGCTGTGCTGCCGATATATGATGAACTGCATAATCATAAGAAGATTAAACATATTCTTGTTCGTCATGAACAGGCAGCTGTTCATGCGGCCGAAGGATATGCGCGTTCAACCGGAAGGCCTGGCGTCGTTCTTGTGACGTCTGGTCCGGGCGCAACAAACGCCATTACCGGACTTGCCGATGCGATGCTTGATAGTATTCCGTTAGTTTGCTTAACCGGGCAAGTTCCGGTTCAGCTTATTGGTACGGACGCGTTTCAGGAATCTGATACAGTAGGTATTACGCGCCACTGCACCAAACATAATTATCTGGTTAAAAGATCCGATGATGTTTCTGTTGTCATTCATGAAGCATTTCATGTGGCAACCACGGGCCGACCGGGACCCGTAGTTGTTGATATTCCAAAAGACGTTCAAATACTGGAAAGTGAAAATCAGCATAAAGGACCGATTGAACATCAAAGTTACCGTCCGGCGCTCAAAGGAAATGATGCGGATATTTTGAAAGCGGTTGAATTATTGGCTACGGCGAAAAAGCCGATCTTTTATACTGGTGGCGGTGTTATTAATTCTGGACCAAGGGCGTCTAAACTGCTGCAAAAAATTATCAAGTTAACAGGGGCACCGATTACGAGCACCTTGATGGGCCTTGGCGCGTTTCCTGCTTCTGATGATAAATTCCTCGGTATGCTTGGAATGCACGGCACATATGAAGCCAATCACGCCATGCATGACTGTGATGTGATGGTGTGCGTTGGTGCGCGTTTTGATGACCGTATTACGGGTCGCATTGATGCTTTCTCCCCCAATTCAAAGAAAATCCACATTGATATTGATCGTTCATCGATTAATAAAATCATTCCCGTGGATATTCCGGTTGTCGGCGATGTTGCACATGTACTGGAAGTGATGATTAAATTATGGAAAAAAGGTCGCCATAAACTTGACGCGGATGCGCTCAGTGAATGGTGGGCGCATATTAATCATAAACGGGAACGTAATTGCCTTGCTTACACGCAAAAAGGGGATGTTATTGCCCCGCAATATGCCGTTGAAAGATTACAGGAACTGACCAAAGACAAAGATGTTTATTTCACAACCGAAGTGGGACAGCATCAAATGTGGGCGGCCCAGTATCTTAAATTTGAAGAACCTAACCGTTGGATGACGTCTGGTGGACTTGGCACAATGGGATATGGCTTCCCTGCGGCCATGGGTGTACAGATGGGCCATCCTAATGCGTTGGTGATTGATGTGGCTGGTGAAGCCTCAATCCAAATGAATATCCAAGAACTTTCAACCGTGATGCAATATGGACTACCCGTTAAGATTTTCATTATGAATAATGAATATATGGGTATGGTACGCCAATGGCAGGACCTTAACCATGATGGTCGTTATTCAAACAGCTATACGGCGTCATTGCCTGATTTCGTTAAGCTTGCGGAAAGTTACGGTGCAACTGGATTTAAGGTTGAAGACCCAAATGAGCTTGATGCGACGATCATAAAAATGATTGAAACACCGGGTCCTGTGATTGTTGATTGCCGGGTTGAGAAGCTCGCCAACTGTTTCCCAATGATCCCGTCAGGTGCGGCGCATAATGAAATGATCTTGCCGGATGAAGATGAAATTAAAGAATTTGAAGGAGGGGCTACATTGGTTTAATAAACCGTGTGGAATTATAAATGCCTTTTAAAACAAATATAGATACATCAAAAATAGAACGCCATACCATTTCGATCATCGTCGATAACGAAGCCGGTGTTCTTGCCCGTGTGATCGGTCTTTTTTCTGGTCGTGGTTATAACATTGAACATTTGACCGTTGCTCCTGTTGATACAACCGGCCGCGAAAGCCGTGTCACGGTTGTCACAATCGGCACACGTAAGACTATTGAACAAATAAAAGCACAGCTTGACCGTTTGGTGCCAATCCATAGAGTGGGCGACCTGACCGACGAAGGACCGTCTGTGGAACGCGAACTGGCGCTTGTGAAAGTATGTGGTGATAAAGACCAGCGCCTTGAAGCGCTGCGCGTTGCGGAAGCATTCCGTGCCAAGCGTGTGGACAGTACCGCATCAAGTTTCGTTTTTGAAGTAACCGGAAAGACAGAAAAGATTAAAGCCTTCATCGAATTGATGGAAAATTTAGGCCTCGTTGAAGCCGTACGCACAGGTGTTGCGGCTCTTCACCGGGGTAAACAAACATTATAGAACAATAAATTAATAAAAAA
>JABIPV010000025.1 GCA_018699075.1 Kordiimonadaceae bacterium
GAAATCCGCATGGATCGCCACTGTAAAAGCGCGCAAATGATTGCAGAACAACTTGAACAGCACGACGCCATTGAAAATGTATTCTACCCTGGCCTTGAAAGTTTTGAACAACATCAACTTGCCAAAAAACAAATGGATCAATTTGGTGGCATGATTGCCTTTGAACTTAAAGGTGGCATCATTGCGGGCACAAAATTGATGAATAAATTAAACCTTATCCAACGCGCCGTTAGCCTTGGTGATGTTGATAGTCTTATTCAACACCCTGCCAGCATGACCCATTCCGCATATAGTGCTGAAGAACGTGCCGAGCATGGTATCTCAGACGGTCTGGTCCGTTTATCGGTTGGACTTGAAACGCCCGCAGATATTCTTGCCGATCTTATGGGAGCGTTAAATAGCTTATCAATAGCTGACTTGAAAGTCGCTTAATATTCGGGCATTGTTATTCTATCAAACCTTTAAATGATAGACTTAATTTATGAACGAACCTTTCATTATAATGTCCGCACCAAATGGAGCGCGACGACAAAAATCAGATCATCCGGCTCTTCCCATAACGCCGGATGATATGGCCCTTTGTGCTGAACTGATTTTATCCCAAGGGGCAAGCATTTTACATCTTCATGTCCGTGATGAGTTTGGCGGTCATTCATTGGATGTAGATCGCTACCGCGCCTCTATAACTGCCATTCGTGATGCTGTTGGTGATGAATTAATTATCCAAGCAACCACAGAATCCGTCGGTATATATAATCGTCATCAACAAATGGAAATGGTCAAATCCTTAAAGCCGGAAGCAACTTCACTGGCATTACGTGAATTATGTCCGACAGAAGATGACGTCCTTGAGTTTTCCGAATTTACTAAATGGATCAATCAAGAACATATTTTTCCCCAATACATCCTCTATAATCAATATGACTATGACCGTTTTGAAATATACCGCAAGCAAGGCATCTTCCATGATGACAACCCGTTTGTCTTATTTGTTCTCGGTAGCTACACGGCAACAGATGAAGCCGCCACAGAAAAGCTGAAACAAACCACACTTCAAGCTAAATTTCCCTGGGCAGTATGTGGATTTGATACCAACGAAAAAAACAGCGTAATCCATGCCGCAAAAAACAATGGCCATATTCGTGTTGGTTTTGAAAATAATTTGTGGCGCACAGAAAATGAACTCTTACAAGATAGCGGTGAAATGATACGTTATTCAGCAAAAATAGCCGCACTAGAAAAACGATCCGTTGCCACAGCAACAATGATAAGAAATATTTTTAATTTAAGGGATTAAAATGGCAGTTTCAAAAACATTAAGCGTTCTTCAAGTGGGTTCCTCAATCGAGGGTACCGAAGCAACCTTAAATCATATTCTTAGCTATGAAGAACAAATTAAAAATGCTAACCCTGATATCCTTGTTATGCCAGAAGCTATTCTTGGCGGATATCCAAAAGGCGAAAGTTTTGGCACCCAGCTTGGCTTTAGGCTTGAAAGCGGCCGTGATACTTTCCAAAAATATTATGACGCGGCCATTGACCTTTCCGGCCCGGAGGTTAAAACCCTATGCCAATTATCAAAACGATGCGGCGCCTCAATTGTCACAGGTATTATTGAGCGCAGTGGGTCAACATTATATTGCACTGCCATATTCATAGACCCCGAAGAAGGCCTGACCCACAAACACCGAAAACTTATGCCCACCGGATCAGAAAGACTAATTTGGGGTCAAGGGGATGGCTCAACATTACCTGCCGTGGAAACATGCGCGGGAACAACAGCTGCCGTAATTTGCTGGGAAAATTATATGCCGCTGCTTAGAATGGCAATGTATGCAAAGGACATCGAAATCTGGTGCGCCCCAACGGTTGATGCGCGCCCCGTTTGGCAATCAACCATGCAACATATCGCTTTAGAAGGCCGCTGCTTTGTCGTTAGTGCTTGTCAATTTCAACCTTCGCCAAATGAATTAAATGTAAACGTAGAAAACTGGCCCGCCGATCAGGACTTGATTAGTGGCGGCAGCGTAATTATTGGCCCCTTAGGGGATATCCTCGCCGGACCTTTACTTGAAAAAGAAGGTCTTATCAGTGCGACCGTTGACATGGATGATATTGCCCGTTCGCGTTATGATATGGATGTAGTCGGTCATTATGCAAGACCGGATATTTTTCAGCTCTGCGTTAATGAAACCCCGCGCCAATCAGTCACAACCTTCATAGAGGAGTCACCCAAAGATTAATCAAATTAATATTTGCCTTATTCATGCCTTATTTCCGCCACTTGAATCTGCAAACTTATATCCGAACAATAATCAGGGAGAGATAACATGAAACAGAATTCAAACACAGAGTTACCGATTGACGAAGAAGTAGAAGTTTCACCCGGCTTTATCGTTGAACGCCGATCCTTCATGGCTGTCTTTGGCGGCATGTCCCTTGCAATGTTGTCTGGGACAATTGCAAAAGCCGCTATTGAAGAAAGTTCTGACAAAAATATATCTTTCGATCAGTTTTTAGCACAAGCAAATCCGCTAGCACAGAAATTGGTTGGTGACACATCCATATCTGGCCAAGAGCTTTATTTAAGATCTATAGCCGCACTCACTTCTAAGCTTCATAACATTCCCGTTCCCACAAAATTCAACAATACCGGCCAAGGTAAAAAAGCCGAAGACTACAAAATCGGCTTTGTTCCCGGCGGTGACCCTTTTACGGTCCTCCATTGGCGACTTGAACCGGGAGCCATATGCACGCCTCATGTTCATGAATATGGCAACGTCGTTTCAGTTGGCATTGAGGGCGCGGTCCGGATCAGCAATTATGTATCAACAGATAAATTTGATTATGAAAAAAACGAAACATTCCAAATTAAGAAAACAGTTGATCAATTGCTTACGGCAGGTTCTGCAAATTTAGTGCCTCTTAACATGATTCACGGTTTTCAAGCGGGGCCAGACGGCGCGCGCGGTTTGGATATAACAACACGGCTCTTACCAAAGCCGGAACGTAGCACGCCCTATCTCTCAATTGCCAATAAAGCGACAGACGAATTCACAGGTATTTATGATGCCTCTTGGGCTTATAAATCTTAAGTAGCAATTATGCAGGAAGATTTGCGATAACTTCTTCCAAATGGGCCATGGCTTCTGCCGTCGGTCCGGGATAATCACCCATGATCGGCACATTACCTTGATATCCAATGTCTTCAACACCTTCAGGGCTGGTGAAATATCCCCCTAATACAAGTGTTCTTAATTTAGCAAAGAACCCAACTGCATGCGTAAATTCAGGCTTATCAGCTTGTGCTTTATAGGCAATATCATCAATAATTGCGATTTGCTCAGCATCTGTTGACGCGAAGAATGTTTTATTAAAACGTCTTCCTGCTTCATCATCCAACCACTGAAGTCCGTTTAAAATAAGTACTTTGTCCTGCTGTTGTGAAGAATAAGGTGCACTGATCCATTCATCGATCACTTCTGGAACCCCCACATCATTCGCAGAGGGCCCACCTTCATCTGCCGGACAGATAATGTCACATAACTGTGCCACAAGGTTAATTTGATCACTGGTCATTGTCAGTGCCCAAGGCCTTGTGGGTTCGCTAACCGTAGGGTCTTGCCCATATTTTGGACCCGTAATAAGATCCAATTTTAAATCTGGCCAATTGCTTGTCGGATCTACTGGAATAATTTCAGGCGCTGGGCTTTCACAGGCAACTGTAACGCCGCCAATAACAACAACTGTTGCCAGTGACCCCATCCATCTTAATCCATCGCGGCGGTTGATTTTAGATTGATAAATATTACTCATGACGCTTCTCCGTTTAATTGTGCGGCCAAATGCGTCGCATTTCTCATGGCGAGGGTTAAAATTGTTAACGTGCAGTTTTTATGTGGGTTGGATACAAAAATACTACCATCCATAATATAAAGGTTTTCCACATCATGTGTTTGCCCCCATCTATTGGTAACTGACGTTTTGGGATCATCGCCCATACGTGCCGTTCCAACTTCATGAATAATCTGACCACCTGCCAATATCGCTTCTTCACCAGTTCGTTTTGGTGACGTCACGACACCACCCATAGCTTCGATAATTTTCGCACCCCACTCCATGCCATGCTCAGTTTGTGCAATTTCTTGCTCAGACCATTTCCAATGGAATTTAAGAACAGGAATGCCCCATTTATCTTTAACTTCATTATCAATTTCACAGTAACAGTTTTCATTTTCAACCATTTCACCGCGCAGCGCCATACCAAAACCACTACCATAATTAAAGCGCACTTCATCTTTTGCCGCCTTACCGTATCCATCAACATCGCTGGCAATTCCCATGCTCGGCGCACCAAAACCACCGCCAAATTCGAAATGATAACCACGTTTAAAGGGAAGCGTTCCATTATCTTGACCTTCATAATCCCACCAAGGGATAAAAATGTGATTTCCAGAAAGCCCATCTTCATTATATTTTGGCCTCCCTCTAAGGGCCGGAATAT
Organism: Kordiimonadaceae bacterium; assembly: GCA_018699075.1. Lineage (GTDB taxonomy): Bacteria > Pseudomonadota > Alphaproteobacteria > Sphingomonadales > Emcibacteraceae > Pseudemcibacter. Next base: position 4,505 of record JABIPV010000025.1, read on the forward strand.
AACCGCTAATATCTGAACCCGTACTGTCCATCAAATTACGGCCTACTTGGCCGCTAGAATTGGCAATGCCGGTCGGGAACATTTCGCTTTTAGAATTAAGCATAATTCGGGCTGTTTCACATGTGCTCGCCGATAAAATAACAATCTTCGCATCGACCCTTACATCTTCGCCTGTTTTCCTATTAACGAAAGTAACACCGGTTGCTGTACCATTTTCATCATGATGGACCGTTTTTGCCATCGCATCGGTAACAATTTTAAGGTTGCCTGTTTTATTTGCCCATGGAAGCAATGACGTCGTCGATTGGAAAGCCGCACCGATGGAACATCCACGGCCACACGCAGTTGCGTTAAAACATGCTTCACGTTCATCAATGGCGCGGGTTAACACCGCACGGCGCATTGGAATAAGTGGAATACCAAGTTTCTTTGATGCGACTTCGCATAAAATCTCATAAACGCGTGGTTTTGCAGGCGGCTGCAGCACTCCCTCAGCAGCATCAGGAATATCTTCACTTCCAACATTTGCCCCCGAAACACCAATTAGTTTCTCGCACTTATCATACCATGGCCCCATCTCTTCATAATCCATCGGCCAATCTGTACCCATGCCGTCGGTGCTGAATGGTTTAAAATCACGGGCATTAAACCTCGGAGTAATACGTCCAAAATGATTGGTACGCCCACCGAGCATCCGTGCCCGCCACCACATAAATTTTTCAGTACCCTCACCAATAGTATAAGGCTCACCGGGTACTTGCCACCCGCCATCAACCGTCGCATCATAATAACCGAAATTCTTATCCGACGTACTTTCGCCGCGAAGTGGTGCTTCGTCGTTAGTATTAAACATTGGCGTTTCTTCGTAAGGGTCATAATCACGCCCTGCTTCTAGGAGTAATACTTTTATACCAGCCTCTGTTAAGATATGGGTGCCCATACCCCCGCCTGCACCAGACCCTACGATCACGACGTCATATTCAAATCCATCATAAGATGCCATTAATAAATTCCCGTTCTTCATTGAATGTTTAGTTGCCTACCCTCATTGACAACCTATGTTTTCGAACGTACTATTTTCTCCAAATGGGGTCAACATCACAAATGATCTTAAAATTACAATAAATACTAAAGGAACAGAAATTGGGAAAATCCGCACTATTCGCCGTTACAATGATTGTTACAATAACCAGCTTCGTATTCGCACAGGAAATGAAACCGGAAGATACAGAAGAGTGGGATTTTGTCCCGCCAAAAGTAACTGCTGGCACACATGGTAAAGCACCATCAGACGCCATCTCACTGGGTCACTCCGCTTGGCAAAGCGAAAAAGAAGGCGGCGGCGAAAACCCATGGGCGAAGAAAGACGGTGTCATGACCATCAAACCGGGGACTGGTGGCATTAAAACCAAGCAATCTTTTGGCAACGTTCAATTACACGTGGAATGGCGCGCGCCCGTATCCGGCGATGAGCTTACCGGTCAAAACCGTGGCAACAGCGGCGTATTTCTGCAACAATTTTACGAAGTTCAAGTACTTGATTCCAACACAGGCGTTACATACAGCAATGGTCAAGCCGGCTCAATTTATAAACAGTATCCACCGCTGGTAAATGCAACCAAGCCGCCGATGGAATGGCAAACATATGACATTATTTATTCTGCTCCAACTTTTGATCTAGGCGGTAATGTAGAAAAGAAAGCCAGCATTACGGTTCTTCATAATGGAATCGTTATTCAAAATCATTCCATCCTTAAGGGCCCATCCGAATTTATCGGCCACCCTAAATATAAAGCCCATGGCAACCTGCCAATCCATATTCAGGACCATGATCATGAAGTAAGCTTCAGAAATATTTGGGTACGCGAACTTTAAGAATTTAAAATTATTAAAATATCAGGCTTTTCAGCTGGATTAGCCTGATATTTTTTTAGTTAAACGCCTTTTACATCTGAGAGAGATATATCATACTTATCTTTGTAAAAACGTTCAATTTCAGCTGCATCATATGACGTTTCATCAACTTTTTCTTTTAATAGTTTTATCCGCAAATCACTCTTCGCTTTCGTACGCGTATCTACACCTCTATACGTAATAGCCCTAACTTCCCTACTATTGTTTTTAGAATTCATAATAGTGAAAAAATCGTATCCCTGCTCAAGCGCAATCTCCGCAGCCCGTAATAGTACCAAATCATCATTTTTTTCAAAGGACGTGCCAGAATATCTAACATGATAAATATTCTCTGAGACAAGTTCAGAAGAATAACCATTCCCTATAGTATTAGAAGCGTGATAAGGGCCTGTTACACAACCCGTTAAAGTAAAAACCGAAAATATGATTATTAAATATTTCATTGTTAATTCCTTTAATTATGGATTATTAATCTGATACTCTTCCTTTAACGACGCTGCCATCATATTAGCTTGAAAAGAATCACCCTCAGGTTTTATTTTGTGAAATTCAATTCTAAGCTCACTTTTCCTTCTAGCTCTAGATTTAAACGCCCCTACATCAGGAGAAGAACCTTGGCCAAATCTAGCTTTATTAATTTTATTATTATTGCTTACCGCCTTCTTAACGGTAAAATACGCAAACCCTTTTTCCAAAGTTAACTCCGCGCTTCTTAGAAATACCATATCATTTACGTACTGAGGCGTTACATTTAACTCATCTTTGTAAGTCACAATATAGACATTATCATTATATTTTTGCTCGCTATAGCCATAACCTCCTTTTTTATCGTAACTTTGATAATCAGAGGCCAAAGCAAAGTTAAATAAGAATAAGGTCAGTATAACTGTAATGATTGGCATAAATTTCATAATTAAATTCCCTTTACGTTAATGACTAAACCCCAACATCTCCGATGGCGTTTATTTGATATTCGTCTCTTAAAGCGTCACTTATTTGTCGAGCATCATAAGAAACTCCCTCAGGCTTATTCTTAAAACAATTTATGTAAAGTTGGCTTTTTGCTTTAGGCATAGCCATATCAGGATAAGTTCGAGAGAAAATAAGGTCCTTTTCATTATTCTTTTCATCTTCAATTATAAAATAATAATATCCATTTTCAAGCGTAATTTCCGCTGCTCTAAGAAGTGCAAAATCATTTATTTTCTCAAAATCTGATAAAGGCTTATCAACATAACTAACATGGTAAGTACTATTGGCAATTTGTTTGGATGAATAACCATTTCCAATCGTATTCAACGTATGATACTTACCCGTCATACAGCCTGACAAAATCAATCCCACAACTAATATAATAGCTATTTTCATAATTAAACTCCTATATCACCTATATCATTAATGTTATATTTCTCTTTCAAAGTCGCTTCGACCTGGCGGGCATTATATACTTCACCGCCCGGATCAAACTTAAATAGTTTGATAACTAAATTACTTTCCCGCCAAGGCTTTTGTGACGGGACACTTATAACACCTACGCCACCTGAAAAATTCGGAGCTTGTTTTCTGTTATTGCTCGATTTAGTAATGATAAAATAATCATACCCTTTTTCTATGGCAAGTTCAGCACTTCGAAGAAATACCAAATCATTTAGTTTCTTAAATCCTATTGTTGACGTACCTATATAGCTGACACGATAAATATTATCTTTAGTAAATTCGGATTTATAACCGACCCCATCACTAAATTCTTGATAGTTACGCGTGCCCGTTACACATCCCGTTAATGCGAAAATCACTGTGATTAATATGGTTTTATTCATTATTAATTCCCCTTTAAATTAATTGCAAAAAATTAAACCCCTACATCGCCCATACCATCAATTTGATATTTATCTTTTATTCTAGCCTCGATTTGTCTTGCATTATAGACTTCCCCACCCGGATCAAACTTAAATAATTTAATAACCAGATTACTTTCCGGTCTAACTTTATTGGTCAAGCCAGCCACACGCCGATGTGCCGGAACACCGCTAATTCCTGCTCCCATAGCGCTCGTTATTTGTGTTCTATTATTACTCGCTTTGGTAATGATAAAATAATCATACCCTTTTTCTATAGCAAGTTCAGCACTCCGCAGAAATACCAAATCATTCAGTTTATTATATCCTGTTGATTGAGTTCCCGTATAGCTCACGCGGTAAATATTATCTTTTTCTAATTCAGATTTGTAGCCAACCCCATCACTAAATTGCTGATATGGCCCCGTTACACACCCCGTTAACGCAAACATAGCCATAATTAATAATATTTTTTTTCATTACAAAACTCCCCTTATATTTAGAAGTATCATTAATTTTAATTCAATCTTTAATTGTATTAATACAATAATACCTGCTTGTTTATAAAGGTTTTATAACAATAACACAACCTATAATATGTAATTATATAAATTATGAAGGTTTTTATAATATCTTTCCAGAGTAATCGACTTTTAATTTTGGCCATTGCTGAAGCCACATCTTACTTTCCAACCTTTGTTTAAATGCATCGCGCTTAATACGTTTCTGATTAAGGGTAATTGTATTTGAAAAAAGGGCATCTAGTCCAAAAGGTGCGTTCAATAATATTTCACCATCCTTAGACAAACTTGCACCTATGGCTGTTTCAACTTCCACCCAGTAACTCATGGCATCACTCGTGGAAGCGTAGGGCATATCATCATTACGTATATGCATCCGTGCCTGGTTTTTTACTGACCAAGGATGATCAGACCACGTCTTCAATATCGTCTCATATTTCTTATCCTGATCTGGGTCCATATTCGATTGATCAAAATAGATCAAATCAATATCATTTAAAGGGGTCGGCTTTACAAATCCATGTATTTTATCCCAAACAATATTTCGCACAAACCCTGCGGCAACACACCAATCCGTTAAAGATAGTTTAGAAGCCACATTTAGAACCTCCATACTATATTCATCTTCCTGCAACCATTTAATGATTTGCTTATCTGGTGGGAGTTGAATGGGCTGCCCCTCTAAATATGGCATTCATAAGCATTAAATTTAGACCGTCTAAATAAGCCCTAACCGTTGGGTCACTGGTAAAGCCGATCACTTGTCCACGTCCTTTTGGTTCTGAAATAATGAACGGCTTATGGGCGAGTTGCACGCGGTTTTCTTCCCATAAATATCCACTGGCAAGTACGTCATCTTTACCCATGTAATTAACAACATTACGGCCATTATCAATTGTCACTGGCCTATAAATATCACTGCCACGGTAAAGAACATTCAACGTATCCGCAGAACCCGCCGTCAGCCAATGTTCAAGGTCCACTTTGGCTTTTAACATCACACCCGGCACCGAATCTGGGCTGGCGTCTTTGGTTTCAATGGCTTGATTATAATCATCAATTCCCTCCATTAGAACACCATCAACTTGCGCCGCATCTTCAACATCATCTTTCTTATCTTCGCGGTAGACATATTCGCGCCGCGTCGACATGATATCCACATCTGGATCGGTCACATAACGCATGCCGGTACCAAGGGCTATCAGCGTCCCCCCTTCATCAACCCATTCTTTAAGATTATTGGCACCACCTTCACCAAAGGTCGCTTTATAACCACTTCGCGATTCAGGAATGATCAACACCTGAAATGGACTTAAATCGCCGCTTGATATATCTTTTGCCCTTATCGC
>JABIPV010000399.1 GCA_018699075.1 Kordiimonadaceae bacterium
TACCTAAGCGCGACCAAACTTATCTGTTGCAGCACGTATTGACCCTTTTTCTTTAATATATTCAACCATCTCTGCTTCTGTTGCTTCTGCTTCTTCTGCAAATACAATAATTTCTTCCACATGTTCGGCAGGTATTGAAACAATTCCATCACCATCACCGACAATATAATCACCTGGGCTTACAAGGACACTGCCAATCATAACAGGAATATCACGCTCTAAAGTCTTTAGGCGACCAACAGAACTTGCCGCCACGATAGACCGCGCGTAAACAGGAAAATCTGTATCTTTTCCAATTAATTCTACGTCGCGTGTGCCACCATCAACTACAACCCCTTCGTGGCCAGCCGTGTCAGCGCCTGCATTCATAATCTCACCCCAAACGGCAGTATTTTTGTCGCCACCGCAAGCAATGACAATCACACTTCCTTTAGGAGATTCGTCGATCACATCAAATGCCAATTCAGGTAAATGAGATTCGTTTGTTGGCACTTCCAAAATTGTTGCCGCAGTGCCTACAATCTTCCGCGCATTTACACGTGCTTGAATCTCAAAATCCAGAAACCCGCGACGACCCGCAATTTGGTCACATCCGTCAGAAAGTGTTGCCACCGCTAATTTACGCAAACGCGCTATAATATCTTTATTCAATTTACTCTCCTATTTCAGCTTTTCACTATCAACCTGATAGACGAAATACATATACTGTTCACCTGCTGCAACGACAACATGATGGGCTACATTAGCAGGAATATTGACAGCATCACCTGCCCTGAGTGTATATTCCGTTCCGCCTTTGATACTTGTCCCGCGCATTTGTCCTGGTGAAAGCTCAAACTCATTAACCAATTCACCACCTATTACGAGTGTCGCCTTGCCTTCTATAGCAGTATGTAAATCCGATACCGTGCGGTGAATTTCCGACGTTCCGGTATTTCCTCGTAATACCAGAAATAAATTATATCCTTCGTCACTGCCTATTAATTCAAAGGCAAGCGATTCCTTTACACTATCACCTTGTTCGGCGACTTGAGCCTTTAACCGCTTTGAGACGTCAGCGATAATTTCTGGCGTTAATTTAAAAACACCCGCCGTAATTTCATTACTGCTTGACTGAGCAAATGAAAAAGCAGGAATGATCATTGATAAGATTAATATAAGGAGACTGCGCATGAGAGAATATCCATTCATTTCAATTATAATTATCACATAGTGGAATTATTTCTATATAATGATAATTATAAAAATTACACGTGTTAAGTCAAGCCATATAATCGTGCGATCTGGTACTGAATAGTCACCCATGTAAAGATAGTTTAACAAGTCAAAGATTATTAGCATAATAATATAGTTTATCTTATAATATATTAATGGGCTAATTTTTAAAACTTCAAGATTGGAGTACATGTTGAGTAATTCTCTAAATTATGACTTTTCAGGTGCTGTTAAAAAAATAGTGATGGAATGTGATGGACGTTGTATCGAAACTTATTTTTATCCAAATGATGTATATCACAATTTCATAAAGGCTAACTTCGCCTCATTGTTTGATATACCCTCACTGTGTCCAGTCATCTGGTAACTAAATTCGTCCGGCACCCCTGCGTTTTGTATCGCTGTTGAAAAAGTATGCCTGAAACTGTGAAAATCTTTAAGCGTACCTTCATCAGCCTTAATGCCAATGTCGTGCTTAAAGCCAATAAAGGAATTGGTTTTCTTTCTATATTCCCCATTAAACCAGCGTGACAACTCTTTCATATATCCACCTCGCTTTGGATCATGCCTCAAACCTTTAAACAAAAGATGGTTCTCTTTATTGTCTGTCCATCTGTATTTTTTTTGATTGAACAGCTCTACAAATTTAATAAACTCAAGCTCAATTAACTTTGGGTGTATTGGCACCAATCGACTATCACCAGTTTTGAGTTTCTTATCATCCGTGTCCGTATTATGGCTGATACAATAAACACCTTCTTTAACGACAATATCATCCGTCCTCAACTGAGCGATTTCGTTAGCCCTGCTGCCTGTATAAAGTGCGAGCAGTGGTGCCCAGTATTGATATGGGTGTTTGTAGGTGCCGAGAGTAAATATTTCACTGCTGAACATGCGTTGTAGGTCATCTGTACTAAATGGCACCCGTTTATCGCTGTCTTGTTTTTTATGGACGAATTTGACTTTACGGCCAGCGAAAAAGTTAGTTAGATTAACATTGTGCAAATCTTTAGCATGTTCAAACAATTGCCTACAGCTTTCTATGTGTTCGTTCTTGGTCAAGTTTTTGATTCCAACAATCGTGCCTCTTCTTTTCACTTTTCGCTTAGTTAATTCACCCCTATACTTGCGTAGTAAAGATTCATTAAATTTCGATACATCTATGTCACCTACAACGCCAATTAAAAACTCTATATGACCTTTAGTTTGATCAAGCGATTTAACAGTTATAGAGGAAGCCTTTTCCTCAACGTATGATTCCAACAACGCTGACAGTTTAATTGGTTCTTTATCTATTTCCTCTGTCGACGGAACCGTTGCTTCGACAACATTTTCCTTCTCACCAAGTGTTGCGGCTATTTCATCTTCTTTTACTCGTGCTTCCTTAGCCTTAGCGCGACCATACAACTCATCAACATCTTCTAAATCAACATTGACGAATTCCAATAAGCCGTGATGTTCAATAAATCCTAGCCTGTTATGTTGGTATTCAATTATCTCTTCAAACTTCTCAGTTCCCCAATAAACAGCTTTCTGTTCGTTGGGGTCAGCGTCCGCTATGTAATTTCTGTATTCCCGTAGTATCGAGTTTATTGTTTTTGATTTTGACATAGGAATCACTCTACCGTGCTTCTTTATCTTTGTTAACAGCAAACGCGTAAACATCGACATTTGTTGCACACGTGCAGAGGCTAAATCGAAATCTTTTGTTTTTAGTGACAGCAGGATAGTTCTTTTATCGTATGGGTGGCTGATTTTATACCATTTTGGCAGCGTATAGCGGAAGCAGTATACGCCGTATTCATTTTGGATTAGATGGCGAACTCGTGCCATAATTGTAGGACCTTTTTGTAGGACCTATAATAACAAATAGAGTAAAAAATAAGATAACTTATTGATATTAAATGATAAACGTAAAATAGTGGTGCCCCCAGTCGGACTCGAACCGACACATCCAAAGGATACTGGATTTTGAATCCAGCGCGTCTACCAATTCCACCACAGGGGCCCCGGGTATGGAAAGATCATATGTTGCCATATAATATGGCCGCATCATAGCGGGTACTTTTACATCGTCAAGCTTCAGATTAAATCAATAGCCATAAAAATACTTTTTTTTATGTGAGGATGCTGTAAAAGTGATATCAATAATAACAAATTGGCAATTATCTTAATGCTGAAAAAATTATATGATTATGTTATGGACTTGGCGGACCATCCAAAAGCCCTGTGGATTTTGGCCATTATGTCCTTTGCTGAAAGTTCATTCTTCCCCATTCCACCAGATGTACTTTTAATCCCCATGGTCCTTGCGGCACCGACGCGGGCATGGAAAATTGCTTTCGTATGTTCCGTAAGTTCTCTTCTAGGCGGCATATTCGGTTATGTGATCGGCGCTTATTTCTTTGATGTTATCGGACAGCCAATTGTAGATTTTTATCACTTGCAAGCTCAGTTCGAAAGATTCAGTGGCCTTTATAATGAATATGGTGCCATCATTGTTGCGGTCGCCGGCTTTTCACCTATTCCTTATAAAGTATTCACTATCGCCAGTGGCGTCACCAATTTAGACATCACAACATTTATCATCGCAAGCGCTGTATCACGTAGTGCTCGTTTCTTTCTTGTGGCAGCGCTTCTTTGGAAATATGGTTCCCCAATACGCGAATTTATTGAAAACCACCTTGCAAAACTTACTATGCTGTTCTGTATTCTGTTAGTAGGTATGTTCGTCGTACTAAAATATATTTAAGGATCGTGGCAATGATTAAAAAACTATGGAACATATCGCTTGAAAATATTACGCTGATTGCGTTAATCGCCTCTGTTTTAATGCTTAGCGGGGCATATGGTTTTGAAATTATTGGCGGGTTATTTCCGTGTGAATTATGCTGGCCGCAACGTTATGCCCATATGGCGGTGATTATTTTTGCCAGCTTCGCCCTATATATTAAAAATACTCACCAAATAAAATGGTTGCGTTTTAAGATGATGACCACTTTTTCCTATATGATCAGTACTGGATATTCAGGTTATCATGCGGGCGTAGAACAAGGATGGTGGGAAGGCCCTGATAGCTGTACCTTACAATTGGGTGAAGCGGTCAAATCAATTGATGATTTTTTTGATGAGCTTAAAACCGTTGCCTTTATCCGCTGTGATGATATTCCGTGGGACCTGTTTGGTATCTCCATGGCCGGATATAACTTCCTTATTTCGCTGACATTGTTTATAATGCTTTGCATCAGCTTCAGATTAGGCAGTGAAAAATGAATTCCTTAAAAGATAAACATATTCCGGACCCATTAACAAAAACCGAGCAGCTCGACCGAATTATCCGTGTTGATCATGCTGGGGAATATGGCGCCGTGCGTATCTATGAAGGTCAACTAGCCGTATTTGGTGACAATCACCCCTTGTCGGATACGGTCAAGCATATGAAAGAACAAGAAGACGTACATTTGGAACGTTTTAATAAGCTGATCCATGAATATAATGCACGTCCCACTATTATTACGCCCTTATGGCATGTAGCAGGGTTTGCCCTTGGCGCAGGAACGGCTTTACTTGGGACCAAGGCAGCAATGGCATGTACCGAAGCGGTTGAAGAAGTGATCGACCAACATTACGCCGAACAAATTGAAAGCCTTGAAGAAGACGAAGGTGCACTTGCAGAGACGTTAGAAAAATTTCGCCTAGAAGAAGTTGAACACAAACAAATTGCCATCGACAATGGCGCGCAGGAAGCTCCTGCTCATGGCCTTCTCTACGGCGCAATTAAGCTGGGTGTTAAAGCGGTTATCAAAGTCGCTGAGCGTATTTAAATCTTGCTTAAAAATTCCAACGCTTTTTGAAGGCCATCCGGGCCGATGCTGTGAGTAATGCCCGGCGAAACATGCTGATCGACATTAATATCGATTGACTTTAAAGCGTCATAAGCTTCGGCCATCATTTGCACGGGCACGATGTTGTCCATATCACCATGAATAAGAACGACAGGAGGGCGTGATGAAATATCATCCTGCCAATTATCCGGAAGTGTCATGGCACCAGAAAATCCAACAATTCCCGCAATATCGGATGAACGCCTTAAACCAGCATGTAAAGACATCATCGTTCCCTGTGAAAACCCAACCAAAATTAGGTCTTTATTGGTCAGTCCATACCTTTCTAATTCCTTATCAATAAAATGATCTAATGTTGGTGCCGCTTTTAAGGTCCCCACCAGTCTTTCTTCCTGACTTAAAGTGCTAAGGGCAAACCACTGAAAACCGTTAGGCGCACCAAAACAAGGTTCCGGTGCATTGGGAGAGACAAAAGCAGCTTTAGGCAGCACACTTTGCAAATGTGGTACTAAGCCCATGAGATCATCCCCATTTGAGCCAAAACCATGACACAATATCACAAGCTTATCAGGGATGTTGCCTTCAGGTTCCAATCTCGGGCCATTTAATTGTGGTAATTCGCTCATCAAGTCTCTACTTTCTAAAATAATAATATAGGCTCTTTTACAGTAAAGTATCTTATGGATCAATCTGCTAAAGTTATTACACGTTTTGCCCCTAGCCCCAGCGGCGATTTGCATTTGGGACATGCCTATAGCGCCAAGCTGATTTATGATTTTGCCTGTGCACATGATGGTGATTTTATTCTTCGGATCGAAGACATTGATCATTTGCGTTGTAAGGTGGAATATGAACAAAGCATCTTTGATGACTTAAGCTGGCTTGGCCTTAAATGGTCGACACCTGTACGCCGCCAATCAGAACATTTTTCCGACTATAAAGACGCATTGGATAAACTTTCCGATAAAGGGCTTTTATATCCGTGCTTTTGCACGCGCAAAGATATTAAAAATGAAATAAACGAAAGTACACGCGCACCGCATACTCTTCCTAAACTTGGTCCGGAAGGCATCATATATCCTGGAATTTGTCGAAACTTAAGTGACGATGAGCGGGCAAATAAAATCAAAGAAGGCATCCCCCATGCCCTTAGATTTGATATGACAAAAGCCTTAAGGCTCGTAGACGGCCCCCTTTATTGGACTGACTTAAAAACGGGGAAGCAACTGGCCAATCCCAAGCTGCTTGGTGATGTAGTCCTTGCCCGTAAGGACTTCCCGGCCAGTTATCATTTATCGGTGGTCATTGATGATCATATTCAAAATATTACCCATGTTATCCGTGGGCAAGATTTATATTATGCCAGTCATTTTCACAGGCTGCTTCAATATTTACTTGGCCTTAAAAAAGTGACTTACGATCACCATCCCTTGCTCGCCGATAAAGAAGGCAACCGACTTGCCAAACGTGACAAGTCGCTGACCCTAAAATCGCTTAAAGAAGATGGCCTGCGTCCAGAAAATCTAGACGCACTAATTAATGAATATCTATAAGTTATTCTTGGCGTTTTGCTTTTTCAGCAGCGATGATTTTACCAACATCGCCTGCAACTTCATTATAAACAAGTACGCTGAGCACATATTGAGCTACTTTCCATGTACCATCGATTTTTTCTAGAACGCCTGAACCCCGATAACGGCTGTCATTTCGGTTTGAAATACTGGTTTCATCAAACCACGCAACATTGCCATTTTTTGAAAAATCAATTTTCTTCTTTTCTGAATGATAGGACCAGCCCCCGGCCTCAAAGCGCTTTCCAACATATTCAGTAAATTCAGGTTTTAAAGGCCAACGTTCCCATTCATCTGTGCCAAGGAAAACACCATTTTCAGTAAAATGGCCAAGATACCTATCTTTATCTGCCTTTGCCGCCGCATCATGAAAATCATCTAGCACGACTATAATTGCGGCCTCATCAGCGCTTTGGTCTTGCGCCATAACAGGAGAAATAAAGAGGCACAGACTTAATATAATACATATTTTTTTCATTTTTTATCCTTCATCAAAGACGATATTAACACGGCGATTTCTTTTGCCTTTATTTTCAATTTTTGAAACCCGAAGCTTGCCGATTTCCGATGTATTTTTCACATGAGTTCCACCGCACGGCTGCAGGTCCACATCTTCACCCACTTTCATCAAACGAACGCGCCCACCTTTGCGCGGCGGTGCAACGGACATGGTCCTGACGAGTTCAGGATTTGCATCCATTTCTTGATCGGTAATCCAATAAAAGGAAACATCATGGTTGCCCACCATTAAACTATTAATTTTTTCGGTAATGTCTTCCTTATCCAATTTCATTTCGCCGATATCAAAATCAAGCCGACTTTTAACCGCGCCAATTTGTCCCCCCGTGACGCCACAAGGTACTGACGCACAAAGTAGATGTAGGCCCGTATGCATACGCATATGAAGATAACGACGGTCCCAATCCAGAGAAATTTTTACTGTGTCTCCCACATTTGGAAGGTTCTGACCTTCAGAAGGCACATGGACAATTTCACCCGTTTCACGGTCGTAAACAGTGGTGGCGATTTCAATATCAGCAATTTTACCGCTATCGCCCGGCTGGCCACCACCAGTTGGATAAAATATTGTTTGGTCAAGTATGATACCGCCGAGATCATTTATGTCGACCACTTTGGCATCACATTCTTTAAGATATGCGTCTTCGCGAAAAAGTTCTGCTGTCATACTAGTAACGCCAACTTGTTAGATCAGCCCCTTCGGGTGCTGATTTAGCAATGCGGTCCATTATTTTATCTACATACATGAAATTATAATTTAATCGCGAAACCGCATTGGAATTATTTTGATCACCATTCCAGCAATGCTCAGCCCGATCACCATAATCCACGTCACCATCATAATATGGGGCTTTGGTGTTTTCCAAGAAATCTTCCATCAAATACACAGCATTATTCAGATAATAATTATCCATATCACCCACATAAATATTAAGTTTTCCTTTTAGTTTGGGGCCAAGGGTTTTCCAGTCCCGCTCTAAAATATAGCGAATATCATAATTCTCTTGCCAATATTTTGCCACCTCAGGATCAATATCACCTGATTTTTTATCCCAAAGACGGACAGGATAACCGTCATCCCCCATGGGGGAATAGGTGGCTTCCCATATATCATATTGACCCCCACTTCGGGTTTTGCTCGCCAGTACGGCTTCAAGCATATTATCATCTTTAATTGTATAATCGCTGTTGCCCAAATAATCACGATGTCCAGGACGAAGTGGTTTTTTATAGTCCCCGTCATAATAGTAAGCGTTTTTATCATCATAAATATTTAATGCTGTATAAGCACGAAAATCTATCGGATCCGGACAAGCGGCAAAAGCCCCGTTATATTCGTCAGGATAAAACACTTGTACAGCGAGCGCTTCCCATCCTCCAGTTGATCCACCGTATGTAAAACGAGACCATCCTTCACCAATTCCGCGGAATTTCTTTTCGATATATGGAATAAGTTCATAGGTCAAAGCATCTCCGTAAGGTCCCTGGCTAGCGGAATTGACCGCATAACTATCATCATAATAAGGGGTCGCATGTTGGATTTCGATGACGATAAAACGTGGAAAATTTTCACTGATCCATTTTTTATAAAAATCGTGTGCCGCTTGCGCTTGATAAACATTATAGCCATCTAAATCAAAGCGCGCGCTGTAAGTTGGCACCATATCAGGATCGGGTGGGGTTTCACTAAAACCACCAAAATCAGCCGGAAAATGTCCATGGAAAATCATCAATGGATATTTCGCTTCAGGATGTTCATCAAAACCTTCCGGCAATAATACATGTGCCCCCAGCTCTACGTCTTCGCCCCAAAACTCGCTCAACATATCACTCTTCATTTTAATATGTTTAATATATTTAGTGTCTTTAGGTGGCTCAATTGGTGCTATTTTTTCGGTCATAGAAATTTTGATGTTTTGTGCGCCATTTTCACCAATCGTAACTTTCATAGGCTTACTATAAAAATTACCCGGTTTTCTATTCCATTTTTGTCCCTCCCCCATTTCAGGAGGTAGTGAAACTGTCTTGCCGTTTGATAGATTAAAATCTTTATACCTGTTCAAAAGCGCCTGAACATAATATTCACCCGCCGGGATATTCTTTAAACTGGGAAGGGGGTAGCCGTTTGTAGCGTTATCGATACCTTCTGCTGTACCGGGTTTCCAATCCGTTACATCACGGCCAAAAATGAGTTGACCCTTTGCGGTGTGGTTAATCTGAAAACGCGGCTCTCTGTCATTATTATTAGAAAGCATCACCAGCAACCTTCCATCTTGCTCTCCACCCATTGAGGCGGAAAAATCTACAGAAACACTTATATTATCATTGGCAAACGCATTTGAAAGCATGCCAAAGATTAGAAACACTGAATAAATTATTTTCTTCATTTTATTGCCCTCTTTGTTTGATGAAAATAATATTACAGACTTTAATTAAAAAGGCCATATGTAACCTTAATATTACTTTATAAATTTAATCATTAAGGTTACACTTCCCTCAAAATATAGGAGAGAAATTTAAATGAGACATTGGTTAAATGTTATATTCATTGCCGTGGCTGCTGCCGGCGGATATTTGACGGCTATTAATAAATTTGAGAAAAGTGAGCCGGTTAACTTAGGGGACATCCTAGAAAACGCGACATTAATTGACCTTACCCACACCATGGAAGAAGGTATGCCACCAGGTCCTTCGGGTGAAGTTGCACCGACGATAACGCCGTTTAGGACACATGATGACGGAACGGCAAAGATACACCGTTTTAATTTCCCAGGCCAATGGGGAACACACGTTGATCCACCGATACATTTTGCGCCCAATACAAGGACGCTTGAAGATATTCCCCTTCAAGAAATGATATTGCCTCTCATCGTTATTGACGTTCATGAAAAGGTTATCAATAACCCAGACTATCAAATTAGCATGATTGATATAAAAGCATGGGAAGACAAATATGGTACTATAGAGGAAAAGTCATTCGTTGCTTTGCGCACAGATTGGTCTAAGCGCTGGCCAAGCCTAGAAAAAATGCGCAACCGTGACGAAGCGGGGATCAGCCACTCTCCGGGTTGGAGTAAAGAAGTTATTGATTACCTCGTCCTTTCTCGTAATGTCACTGCCATTGGTCATGAAACATTAGATACAGACCCAGGTGTAAAAGCCGGCGCAGGAGAATGGCCATTGCAAACTTATTATATGGGTTTAAATAAATATCAAATAGAAAGTATGATGGCACTCGATCAGGTCCCACAAAATGGTGCCTATATCATTGCTACATGGGCAAAACCAAAACGAGGAAGCGGGTTTCCTGCCCGGGTATTTGCGATTATTCCTGAGAATATTAAATGAGCCTAACCAAGGTTTCATTAATAGTTGTATCAATTTTATCGCTTATTAATTGTGGTAGAGAAGAGCTTACGCCGTCCGAAAAAATCGCCCACTCAGACGGCCTCGTCGCCTTTTGGGATTTTCAAAATACAGATCATAATGCGTGGCAATCATACTTTGATGAAAAAGTGATCGATAGATCATTTCCACTTTATCTTCGTCAAATTGGTGATCCTACACGGTATCATCATCAGAACTGGCCTTATAAAGAAGAAGATGCACAGTTAAAAGTAGATATCAGCGGTCCCTTTAAACATGCCGTACGATTTAACCAAGGATATGTGTATGGTGAAGTACCCCGCGTTGAATTTGACCAAACTTTACTGGACCTAAGCGGTAAAAAACCCTTTACCATGATTGCGTGGGCAAAGTTTATGGGTAACCGCCACATGATCGCGGGTATTTGGGACGAAGGCGGTTGGAATAAATATTCAGGTAAACGCCAAGCGGCACTCTTCGCGGGACTATTTAATCAAAAAGGCGTCATCGGTCATATTTCATCCACGGGCGCAGCTAGCTTTCCTCAATCAGATGTGGATGGGGCACAATATGCACGGTTAAGGGCCATTGATGGCAAAGCATTTGATAATGATCAGTGGGTAGCGGTAGCCATGACATTTGACCCACAGAATAATCAGGTGCTCGCCTATTTAAATGGTCAAATGACAGCCTTAAAATTACCAGATCCCGTAACGCAAGATGTCATGCAATTTGAGGGGACACCGTCCTCTAATCCGTTTGAGCATAAATATCCTTTATATTCCCCTACAGCATTTCAATTAAAATATAACGGATATGATTTTCATAATGGCCCCGTCAAAGAACACCGTATCTGGGTTGATCTTAATAATGCGTCCGTTGATTATGAATTTGAAGGCATACTTGATGGTACACCATTGAGAATAAAATTCGATATCCTAAGAAAAGAAAACAGCATACTCAGCGAAGAATTGATCTTTGACATTTCATCTCAAATACAAACTTCCATACCATTTGAAGTGCCCTACACATTTGGTGACGTTATAATTACCCAGATGGAAAAATTTGAAAATGAGCAATGGCAGCAAATCGGCACTTCGGTCGAGCGGCAAATAATGGAAGGCGCTCCTTTCACATTTGGGCGCGCCCTGGGTCTTGATTTGGATACCATTGATCATGGTTCGGTAGAGCTCTACCTTGATGGGGTCGCGGTTTTCAACAGGGTATTAAGTGCAAAAGAACTTCAAGAATTAAGTTTCGTTAAATAACTATAGAATTTCTTGTTTTAAGGTCTATATTTGTAAAATAATTTTAATTCAGGAAGAAATAGATTGTTTATTCTTAAAATCCTTATTGGCATTAGTGTCTTCATTACTGTCTGTATTATGTTCGCAGGGGCATTTTCAATGACAAAAATGGAAGGTGACGGACGTAAAAGCAACATGATGATGCGCTACCGGGTATTATCACAATTTGTCACGGTTCTTCTTATAGTGCTGTATTTGTGGATGAGCTAATAAATGGTTAAATTAGATAAAATATATACCCGTGGCGGCGACAGTGGGGAAACATCACTTTCAGACGGCAAACGTTTAAAGAAATATGCACCGCGCATTGAAGCTTACGGCACCGTTGATGAAAGCAACGCCACAATTGGTATGGCGCGTCTTCACACAACTGGTGATTTGGATGAAATTCTCATGCGTATTCAGAATGATTTATTTGATCTTGGCGCCGATGTATCAACCCCCGCCGATAGTAAATATGCCGCGTCAGCGCTGCGTATTGTTCAAGCTCAAATTGACAGACTAGAACAAGAAATTGACCAAATGAACGCGGATATAGAACCGCTAACATCCTTTGTTTTACCTGGTGGTTCAGAGGCTTCTGCTTATTTACATCTTGGCCGTACAATTGTCAGAAGAGCAGAAAGACTACTTGTACAGGTCGCCGAACAAGAAGAAATATCCCCACTGGCAATTAAATATTTAAATCGTCTTTCTGATCACCTTTTTGTCATGAGCAGAAAAACTAACAATAACGGTAAAGATGACGTCCTATGGACGCCCGGTAAAAATAGATAGAGAGAAAGATAATGAGTGCGACTAAATGGAAATCAGCGCCCTGGGAAGATGTGCTGTTATTTGAAGAGTTTTTAGACGAAGAAGAACGCATGATCCGTGATCAGGCGCGTTCATTTTGTCAGAGCGAATTAATGCCCGGCATTGTCGAAGCCAACCGCCACGAAGTTTTTGACCGTAATCTGATGAATAAAATGGGAGAGATGGGTTTCTTAGGACCTACTATTGAGGGCTATGATTGCGCCGGCGTAGGCTATGTATCATATGGTCTTATTGCCCGTGAAGTTGAACGTGTAGATAGTGGATATAGAAGCGCGATGTCAGTACAAAGTTCGCTTGTGATGTATCCTATTTATGCTTACGGCTCTGACCCACAAAAAGAAAAATATCTACCCAAACTTGCCAGCGCTGAACTTATCGGATGTTTTGGTCTAACAGAGCCAAATTCAGGGTCAGACCCATCCAGTATGCAGACCCGGGCTAAAACCGTCGATGGGGGGTATATTTTAAACGGTACAAAAATGTGGATCACCAACAGTCCGATTGCTGATGTCTTTGTCGTTTGGGCAAAAGATGATGATGGTATCATTCGTGGCTTTATTCTTGAAAAAGAAATGAAAGGCTTAAGTGCCCCGAAAATAGAAGGTAAATTTTCCCTTCGTGCTTCTGTTACCGGCGAAATAGTCATGGAGGATGTCTTTGTTCCTGAAGAAAACCTCATGCCAAATGTTAAAGGAATGAAAGGACCACTTGGTTGTCTTTCAAACGCGCGATACGGTATCGCATGGGGATCACTCGGAGCTGCAGAATTTTGTTGGCACGCCGCCCGTCAATATACCCTTGACCGCAAGCAATTCGGAAAGCCTCTTGCGGCAAATCAACTTATTCAAAAGAAACTAGCGGATATGCAGACGGAAATCACCCTTGGCCTTCACGGTTGCTTACAAGCCGGTCGATTGATGGATAAAAAGATGTTATCCCCCGATGCTATTTCATTACTAAAGCGAAACAATTGTGGGAAATCATTGGATATAGCCCGTACTGCACGGGATATGCACGGTGGAAACGGTATCGCAGATGAGTTTCATGTGATTCGACATGCCATGAATTTGGAGGCTGTGAATACCTACGAAGGCACCCACGATGTACATGCGCTGATCCTTGGCAGATTACAAACGGGCATTAACGCTTTTTAAAACCATAAAAATCACAGGTTGAAAATAATAAAAAATTCCGTCTACTCTAAAGCCTAGAATGTACCTTGCAAGAAAATGGACCATTCACGCACATAGTGCCAAGAGCGATGCTCGAGACGGTTAAGATCATTATAACGCACATGATCATTATAAAATTTCATATCTGTGATATATTTGAGCGGCGTAATATGTTCAAATCTAAAGATTAACTTGAGATCATTAAAGATTTTCTTTTCCGCGAAGACCTCATAAAGGCCACCGTTATTGGTGCTTGCTGTCTGGTCGAGTTCGTGACGCAGATTTTGCCCCTTAATAGTCCCCTTCGCACCGTAAGAAAAACCCCACTTGGTAATGTCGTGGCGAAAATTTAGATTTACAACATGTTCAGGTTTCCACTTGAACTTTCTATGAACACCACTAAATTGATCAATCACATCCATTTTGTCCCATGTATAATCTACACTGAAAACCGCCTCCGGTATTCCGATAAATCCTAAGCGCAAGTTTCCTGTTGCTTTAATGCCTTTTGAAGTCGCTTTGGGAATATTTCCTGATTTAGAGATAGGATCTATGCTCGCCCGAGGTATAGCATTTCCGCCTGCATCAAAGAATTCTGTAAAGTCCACTAATTCAATATAGTCTTTAATATCACGGTAAAAGAGCTCTACCTGTAGTGCACCACTATCATTGGGTAATCTATGCTCATAAGCAAGACTATAATTCCATGATTTTTCCGGAACTATACCTGTATTTCCTAACCTAAGAATGTCATTGCTGGCATCATAAGTAGCAACAAAATTTTGAAAATCGAGTTGGCTGACTTTCCTCTCAACCGAAGCTCTTAACTGATCATTTCCGGTAAAGTCATATCGAAAATCAATCCGTGGCTTCAAAAAACTAAAATTACTACTTCTGCTTACGTTGGCACCGGTTAAGGGAACAGTTACTGAACTGATTTTTGAAAATTCACCTGTTAATGAACTTTGAAGCACCATTTTTGGTGAAATATTATATGTGTGATTGGCGAAAATTTCATAACGATTTTCTTTAACCGCCACATCATCGTTTACGTTGAGTTCAAAATCACCAGCGACATAATCCTCACTGGTAAATTTTTTATCAAACTTATTAATCGCCGCTTCTACGCCAAGCTCAATAATTTGTTTATTTGTAATGTTGCTCGTTAGTGACGTTCTCAGAATTTTTTCTTGCTTTACACGGAATTGATCATTTCTAAAGTTTGGTACATTACTAACTAAATAATTTTCCTGTTTATCGATCCGGTCACGGTTTGCGATAAATAATGTTTTCCATGTACCTACATTATCAATCTTTTTTGTATAATCCCCGCCAAACTCCCACTTGGAAGATGTTTGTCCCTCTCCCCAATACTGATTTTGTTGTGCTTGATTAAGGGCCGTAGATGTACGGGGCTCTAACTTTTCATATTTCGCTGGCTCGAACTGCCCATTAAGGCGAAATTCATCCCCATTTTCAGCATTATACGTTAGATTACCGTTGAATTTAAAAGTCTTGAAAATATTGTTTGTATTACGTGTCGCAGCACCAGTGAAGACGTTGGCCGGCGTAAATACTTCATCAGTACGGTGTTCAATATGCTGGCCTTTCTTATAACTGCCTCCAAAAATATAATCAAAACGCCCTTTTGAACCATTATGTGACATAAGTATATCAGGTGAGAAATCATAAGTTTCTGAATAACGTCCGCCTACATTCCAAAACGTACTGGATGTATCAGCGCCTTCTGCCATGACAATGTTCACAACAAGTCCTTGGCTTTGAACATCAAGATCACTGGAAGCACCACGAATAATTTCAACCCTTTGCACTGTTGATGCAGAAATACGTGAAAGTGTATCGCTGATACTGTTTGACTTTCCGGACAGGCGTTTATTATTAATCAAGATTTGATCGCCGCCAGAGCCAAATCCACGTTCCGCTTTACCGCCACTATTGGAACTACTATTTCGTGATTGGGCTTTATTTTTGTCAATGATTGCCTGAACGCCCGGCACACGCTGAAGCATATCAAGCAGCGTAACAGGATCATATTTAATGAAATAATCTTTATTGTAAGTTACAACGGCCTGATCATCACTCGCTACTTGACCTAAAGTTGCCAGTGGTACAAGTGCTACAGTGCTCATAAGCAATTGTAAAATAAACGATTTAATCATAATAGTCCCAGAATCATCAAAATAATGTTACTTTATATCAAAAGGCATTTGCAAATGCGAACTATTTAAAAAGAAATTCTAGAAAGTGCCTTGCAGGAACACTGAATATTCCCGCACGTATTTCCAGATGCGGTTTTCAAAACGGTCGAGCTCATTATAACGGATATGGTCTTTATAAACGGGCGTATCTATATTGTATCTAAGCGGCGTGAGATGCTCAAATTTAAAGATAAGTTTCATATCTCCGAAAATCTTAATTTCGGCGAATACTTCATAATTGTCACCATTATAAGAGGTCTGCACCTGATCGATTTCATGGCCACTTGTTACACTTTGTATGGTTCCGCTACCGCCATAAGAAAAGTTCCATTTTGTAACGTCATGACGAAAATTGAAGTTAATTTTATGTTCGGGCGTCCAGATAAACATACGCCTGACCCCACTAAACTGGTCAGTCACTTTGCTTTTTTCCCATTTATGATCAATGCTGAACACCGCCTCTGGTAATCCAATGAAACCAAAACGAAGACTGGCGGCAGTTTTTAATCCGTATGATCTTGCGGAAGCTATATTTCCCGAAACGGAAATAAAATCGAGGTTTGCCCGCGCGATTGCCGCACCGCTCGCATCAAAAAATTCGGTAAAATCGACCAGGTCTATATAATCTTTAATATCGCGGTAAAAAAATTCAACCTGTAACGCACCACCATCGTTGGCCAGACGATGTTCAAAAGCCGCGCTATAATTCCACGATTTTTCAGGAACAATTCCTGTGTTGCCGGGCCTCAGGCGGTCCAAATCCGCATCATATATTGCTACAAAATTTTGAAAATCAAGTTGACTGATTTTGCGTTCAACAGATGCACGAAATTGATCATTTGCCGTAAGGTCATAACGGAAATCAGCGCGCGGTTTTAAGAAACTAAACTTTTTATTTCGCGGTATAGCACCTCCCGATATAGGCACCGTCAGCGAGTTTATTCTTGAAAACTCCCATGCGAGTGAACTTTGCAACACCATTTTCGGCGAAATATTATATGTATGGTTTGCAAAAAATTCGTAGCGATTTTCCTTGACGCTAACATCGTCGTCGGTACTTAAAGAATAAATCCCAGCCGTATATTTTTCCTGATTGAATATCTGATCATAATTGTTTATTGCGACCTCAACGCCCAGCTCGATAATCTGATCATTCAAAAAACCACTAGTTAATGAAGTACGAAGAATTTTCTCCTGCTTCACTCGGTACTGATCATTTCTCAATATGGGAACGTTTCCACCTACTGGCGTATTTTCATATAGTCCCTGCCTATCAATGCGGTCGCGATTTAGTATGAACAGGGTTTCCATGCGCCAACACCATCAATATCTTTGGTATAATCGCCGCCGAGTTCCCACTTCTGATTTTTTTTGATCTTCGCTCCAATTTTGCAGAACTTTAGGTTGGTTCAAATCTCTGGTAAACCGCGGCTCGCGCTTGCGGTATGTGCCGGGTTCAAACTGACCATTAAGGCGAAACTCATCGCCATTTTCCCCATTATAAGTGAGATTTCCATTAAACTTTAACGTTTTGAATAAATTGTCGCTTCGCCGCTCAGCATCAGCAGAAAATACTCTCCCGGGCGTATAAGTTTGATCAAAACGATGATCAATATGCTGGTTCTGTTTAACACTTGCACCCAAAATGTAATCGATATTTCCCTTTGATCCATTATGGGAAATTAGAAAATCCGGCGAAAAAACATAAGTTTCTGAATAGCGTCCCCCAATCTTCCAAAAAGTGCTCGATGTGTCGGCTCCTTCTGCCATAATAACATTAACCACTAGTCCTTGACTTTGGACATCTATATCGCCAGACGCGCCGCGGATAATATCCACCCGCTGTACTGATGCAGCCGAAATACGGGCCAGAGTATCGCTAATTTTATTGGCTTTTCCTGAAAGCCGTTTACTGTTAATCAGTATCTGATCGCCGCCGGAGCCAAAACCACGTTCGGCCTTTCCGCCACTGCTGGTTCCGCTATTATTTTGCTGGCCTTTATTCTTGTCAATAATTGCCTGAACACCTGGAACTCTCTGGAGCATGTCGAGTAAGGTTACAGGTTCATATCTGGTAAAGTAATCTTTATTATAGGTGACGATAGCCTGATCTTCGGCCACTGTTTGTCCAAATGATGGTAAAGATGAAACCATAGCAGAACACATAAGAGTGCTTAATATTAAAGGCCTATACAGTATCTTTGTCATAATAAAGTCGAACCACATGTTCTGCTTCTGCGAAGAAAAGCCAACGTTCTGCCATCATGCCGCCAAGGCAAATGAGTGCAATGAATAACGCAACAGGAAATCCAATATAGAGCAATATAGCAGGAATAACAAATCCACAACCAAGAGCCAGCCAACGCATCAATGCACGTTTTTTAGGGGATAAATTATAACCCATCTCACGCTGAAGGTAATTTTTCTGTGAATGTGCGGGTTCAAATGGTTTTGCTTTACCAAAATCAGGAAGGCCGAGGGCATCTTCCCGTTTATATTGACCACGATGTTTATCAATATAAATCCAAGTTATGATTTTTACCACGAGTGCGGCAACTAAAATTGCAGTCACCATCATATAATGTAACCATCCTGCCACCATAATATAGGCGACCCCACCCGAGGAAAGCGCATATACTTGATAACCAATTTTGACCCAAACATTATGCCACGCCGGGATTGCTTTAAGTGATGCATAAATCATACTGGTGGTAAAGATAGTTACAATGGGTCCCAGTATCCCAAGCACAGCCATTGGCGCGATAAGGTTTTCAAAACCTAGTTCCAAATAGGTAACACCGCCAATGAAGACCATTGGGCCAAATGTTAATATTGCCATAATGCCTTCACGACTTAACCAAGACGTTCGCCATTGGCTAAATGCGCGCCATGCGCGTTCTGGGTGTCCTAAATGCAGTGTAGAAGCAATTAGGCCTATAGAGACGAGAATAGTTGATAAAGTTGTGGCCATAATAATAGATTGATCATCAATTTTATCGCCCATCAATAGAGAGCCACAAAGCCAGATAAACAAACCATAGCCCATGCCGGAAAAAGTTGTGAATATAATAACTGATAATGCTGGGTGCATGACTTTATCCTGAAAAATCTAAGCTGGCCCATTTAAGCAGGGCATCTTTTACGGTTGACACTTTTTGTTCCAATTTCTTATCCGCTTCTTTCACTCTTTTTTGTGGCGGCAGATATTGGTTCACAGGTTTGGTTTCCATTTCTGGAAATAAATCACGCGCATCATTTTCTGCGGCTAACTTTGATACGTTGGACTGAGGGTCGGCAAAATCACCAAAATGACGTGCGCCTGCGGGACAGGTTGATACACATGTAGGTACACGCCGTTCTTCTTCGATACTTTCATCATAAATCTTATCCACACAAAGCGTACATTTTTGCATTACGCCTGCTGAAGTATCATATTCACGTGCCCCATAAGGACAAGCCCATGAACAAAGTTTACAGCCAATACAAACATCCGGATTTACAAGAACGATACCGTCTTCACTACGTTTTAAAGATGCGCCCGTTGGACATACTGTGACACACGGTGCATCTTCACAGTGCAGACACGATTTAGGGAAATAAACAGTACGATCAACTTCATCTTCTTTTTTAAATTCATAGCTATGAATACGGTTATACCAAACACCACTTGGATCATCCCCATATGGCTTCAAATCTTCCATTGGTCCTGTGATGCCGCTGGTATTCCATTCTTTACAGCTTACCGCGCAAGCATGACATCCGACACATATGTTTAAATCAATCAGTAGGCCTAGTTTTTTATCCGTTTTTTCAGGAAGACAGGTCATTCTGCACTCTCCTTATTTGTGCCAAGGGATCGTTCATGTTGATCAAAACTCATATCTTTATCAAAACCGTAACGTAAAATTTCCGGCCTATTATATTTCGTATGTGCTTTAACAGGATCAAAAAGAGGTGACGTTATGTCATCTGATTGATCTTCGGCACGTTCAATTTTAACCCGAGTATCGAACCAAGCGCCTTGTCCGGTTACAGGATCAGAATTTGATCTAACTTCGCCTTCATCAGTAGACAAGTTTTCTGAAATCACATGATTAAGCAAGAAAGCTTGCTTAAATTCCGGTGAGTTTTCGTCAAGCGCCCATGAACCACGACGTTTGCCGATCGCGTTCCATGTCCAAACGGTCCCTTCGTTAAGGCCATCCATAAATTTCACTTGCACTTTAACTTCACCGTGTGGGCTTTTTACCCAAACCCAATCAAGATCGTCAATCAATTTTGATTTTGCCCAATTGCTGTTAACATAAAGATAATTTCGCGATGTCAGCTGTCGTAACCAAGCATTTTGACCGCCCCATGAATGATACATATGAGCAGGACGCTGAGTTAACGCAGAAAGTGGATATTCTTTAGAATTATTATCTACATGTTCTTGCACCGGATACCATGTTGGCACTGGATTAAAATATTTTTTGATCCGTTCCTTCGCATGATCAGGCGGCACATGATCACCGTGGCCTTCTGCTGCGAGATGGAATTTTTGTAACATTTCATTATATACATTAAGAACAATTGGTTCTGGTGCACCCATCCAGCCCATTTTGGTAGCGGTCTCTAAATATGCTTGGTTGGCAAAGCGATTATATTGCTCTTCAGGTTTGAGTTCGTATTCCCAGTAACAACCATTATCTATATATTTCTGTAGCTGATTTGGGTTTGGAGCGCCTTTACCGTGACTTTCACCGTCTTCACCGCGCCAACCAGAAAGGGGCCCAACACCCGGGGCACGTTCGTGACCCGTCAAATAATCTTCATATCCATTGGGATAAAGTGGTTGTCCATCTTCATCTACCATACCCGGAAGGCCAAGCCTCGCCCCTAGGTCCAAAACCACATCTTGGAAGGGGCGCACATCACGGTCCGGTTCAATTACCGGCTGGCGAATTGAATCCGCCGCAGCTTCTGCTGTACCAATGGGACGGTCTAACATTGAGATCGCATCCCAACGCTCTAAATATGTAGTGTCTGGTAATATCAAATCCGCATAAGGCACCGTTTCAGAATAAAACGCATCGGAATATATTATGTAAGGAATTTTATACTCGTCCGTATCCGGATCTTTATCAGTCATATATTTAATGGCATTTTCAACATTCATGGAAGAATTCCACGCCATGTTGGCCATGTACATCATTAATACGTCAATTTTATAAGGATCACCCGCCCAAGCATTATGAAGGGCCATGTGCATCATACCATGAATGGCCAGCGGATATTCCCATGAAAAGGCTTTATCAAGTCGCGTTGGTTCACCATTTTCATCCACGGCGAGGTCTTCTGGTCCTGCAGGAAAACCAAGCGGTTCAAGCGCCAAACTTTCCATCGGTTCCGCAGACGCCTTAGCCATTTTTTTATGAGGAGGCGTCGGGCGTGGAAACGGCGGTTTATATTTAAAAGAACCTGGCCCATCAATAGCCCCAAGCAACATTTGCAACATGTGAAGCATGCGGCACGTTTCAAAGCCATTTTTATGGGCGGCGATACCGCGCATTGCATGGAATGATACGGGACGGCCAACCACTTTATCATGCTTGTTACCGTAGCTGTCTGTCCATTCCATATCGATGGTAATTTCTTCGCTAAAGGCCACTTCGGCCATTTCAGCGGCAATTCGTTCAATATCCTTAGCGGCAATGCCGGTTTCTTTTTCAACAGTTGCTAATTCATATTTATCGCTCAAAAACTCTTTTAAGATATGTTGAAACGCAGGAACCGCTTTTGTGCCATCATCAAGGGTATATTCACCTACAAGTGCCGGTTTTGATTTCCCAACTTGCATGGTCGTAATTTTATTTTCTAAAACATCGAAACATTGCGCCTTACCCGTATCATCGCGCACAAATAAACCATGGGACGCTGCACCAGGTTTATCAATCACCAGCCATGGGCTATTGGTGTAACGAATTAAAAACTGCCAATCGATTTTTTCTGCTTTTAATAATTCAGCGATTAAGGCACCAATTAACAGTCCATCTGTACCGGGGCGAATACCAAGCCATTCATCAGCAATCGCCGCATAACCGGTCTGGACAGGATTGACCGAAATATATTTTGTTCCCTTGCGGGATTTAATGGTACCAATTCCTTTTTTGATCGGGTTACTGTCGTGATCTTCTGCGACCCCAAACATCATAAAGTATTTGGTATTATGCCAGTCTGGTTCACCAAATTCCCAAAATGATCCGCCAATAGTATATAGACCAGCTGCAGCCATATTTACAGAACAGAAACCACCATGAGCCGCATAATTATGTGTGCCGAATTTCGCCGAAAACCACCCCGTTAAAGCTTGACTTTGATCCCGACCTGTAAAGAAAGCTAATCTTTTCGGGTCTTTTTCACGAACAGTACGCAGTTTACCTTCTGCAATATCCATCGCTTCGTCCCATGATATTTCTTCGAACTCACCACTTCCCCGCGGGCCCACCCGTTTTAAAGGGGATGTTAATCGCGCGGGTGAATATTGCTGCATAATGCCCGCAGAACCCTTTGCGCATAACACTCCTTTATTAACCGGATGATCAGGATTACCTTCGATATATTTAACACGGCCATCTTTTAAATGAACATTGATGCCACACCGGCACGCACACATATAACAAGTCGTCGTTTTAATGTTTGGAGTATTTTTATTTGTCATATTATTTTATACCGAAAAAACTGATCATAAACATTACAATTTATCATCAGATGCACACCCTGTTATTTTTTATCTTGAAAAGAAACTAACATAAAAAAAATAGAAAAAAATATCAATTTTTCCCTCTTACATCCCTGCATTAGAAAATATGTTCTAATATCTTCAAAAGATAGAATATATTTTCACACAATCAGAAAAAATTAGCAAAAACATTATCCACTTTACGGAATACTCGCTTTATTTTATTACGAGAATAATGCTAGACATAATTTTAACGTTATGATATTACATCACGAAATTAAGAAAATGTGTGCGCCGTATACATTATTCTTCCGTACTTATTGTAACGATTTTAAAAGGAATTTACCTGTGATTTTATCCAAAAAAGCTGTCATAAGCCTGACAATGGCGACATTAATGTCAACGACAGCTCTTGCCCAACAATCTACGACTGACGGCAATTCATCTACAGTTACTTATGATACAAATTATTTTGTTCAATATAAGCCTGTAACTCTTCATGATATGCTGCGTAGTGTACCAAGTACAGCGGCACTTCTTGCACAAGCAGATGAAGAGCTTGCAGGACGCCGTGTTCGTGGTTTTGGTTCAGACGGTGACCAAATTCTAATCGACGGCAAAAGAATTGCGGGTAAAACAAATTCACTAGGACTTCAGCTTAAAAGGATTCAAGCGTCAACAGTTCAACATATTGAACTGATACGCGGCACTAAGGCCGGCCTTGACGTACAGTCAGAAGGTTTGATCATTAACGTTGTGCTTAAAGAAAGTGCCTCAAAATCAAGTACTGTTTGGACAGTTGGCGGCGAATATGTAGATGGTGGTACTTTAAATCCACTTGCTAAAGTAACGCACAATGGTGAAGTAGATAGGCTTAAATATTCATTTGGTGTTGATTTTGCTCTCGAAGAAACACGTAAAAACTTTGACGATACTTTCTTTAACGCCGTTGGTGCACAGTACCAAGAAAATAACCTCTTAAACGTTAGAGACAGAGAAAAAATATTCTTAAATAGTGGAATTGAATATAATGCGGAAAATGGTGATATTCTTCGCCTGAACGGTCAATTAGAATTTGATGATCAAGATACTATTGAAACTGACAATCAAATGCATCTGTTAGATAATACAACCAGCGGAATTAACTTCTTAGCTGACGATGAATATCAAATTAATAGAACAAATACACATAGACCCTTCCATTGGGAAGTTGGCGGCGATTATCAACACCGTTTCGAAAACCTAGGATTGTTAAAGTCCGTATTTGTGGTAAATCACGGTAAACATGATTTCAACACGTTATTTGAAGGCGGTCTAAATGGAGCTGCTTTGGCTACCAGCGCTGATAATACTTCTTCGCGTACCCACGGCGAAAAAATCTTTCGTTCATCACTTACCAATACTATAGCAAAAGTACATACTATTGAAACGGGTGGCGAAATAGCAATTAACGATGTCGGGGTATCTAATAGTACTCTCAATTCAGGTGGTACTGTTATTGCCTCTTCATTGAATGACATTGATGTTAGAGAAAAGCGTTTTGAAGCGTTTGCAAGTCACAACTGGGCAATTGCTTCAAACTTATCACTTCAAAGTTCGTTAAATGCTGAATGGTCGAAAATTACTCAAACAGATAATTTAAACCCTACAGCGCCTGACTTCAGCAGAGATTTCTTTTATCTAAAACCACGGGTGAATCTACGCTATGATGTCAATGCACAGAACCAAATTCGAGTTACAGCTGAGCGCAAAATCAGTCAACTTGATTTTGGTGCTTTCGGAAGTAGCTTTGATGCAGAAGACGGCGAAACTGATGGTGGTAATGCCGAACTCCTTCCTGAAGATCGTCTTGAGTTCTCAATCGCATATGAAAACCGTTTTGCAGATGATCAAGGTTCTGTATCTGTAAAAGGTTTCTACAATAAAATTCGTGACCATATAGCAAAAGTTGGAATTTATACAGGCGCAGCCCCTGTCCCTACAAACATTGACCAAGTTGTAACAAAATCTATACCCGGCAATATCGGCGATGCCAAAGAATATGGTGTTGAGTTTAATGGTAGCTGGCGCCTTAAGGCGATTGAATTACCTAATGCGATCATTAGTGGTAAATATATTCTTCGTGAAACTGAAGCAATGGACAAAAACCAACAAACCAAAAGCGACTTTTTATGTTGAACAAAAAGTATTCGGAACTATGAAACTTCGTTTTGATGCCAAAAATATTCTAAAAGCTAAAACGGCTTATGACTTAACTAAAAATACAGGCAATATCTCTTTAGGAGCTATAAATTACAACGAAATCAGAAATGCATCTGAAGCACGTGTTTTCAAGCTTACTCTACAAGGTACATTCTAATAATTCATACTAATTTCCTCTGAATTATTAAAGGCCGGTTGGACATTGTCCCGCCGGCCTTTTTGTTGCGTGGCTTTACTATATATGTTTCTTCACCCATAATGCCTGAATTGCAACATAAAGGGGAGATAAAGCCATGCGATTTCTTATTTTAGTCATACTATTTACTATACCATTTGTATTTACGTCTTCCGCAAAAGATGGCCAAGTTGTTACGGTCATTAAATCTGCGACGCTCGAACAAACTGCCCGAAAAGCAGAAAACGAAAAAATTATCGACATATCGGTCAAACATGTCGAAGCGGCAGATGGAAATCTTGGTATTGGCGTTCTTCATCGCCCTATCATGAAATCCGAAGGGCCAATTACGGCGATCCTCCACCATAAACAATCAGAAATTTACCGCATCATGGCTGGGTCTGGAACGTTGGCTACAAGCAATAGCATGAGCGAAATTAGAACTTTAGATCCTGATGGGTTTACGGTTAAAAATTTAACCGGCCCAAGTGATTTTGGCAAAATTGTCACCATAGAAAATAGTCAACATGTCACAAAGGGAGACATCGTTATCATCCCCGCGGGCATTGCTCATGGCTTTAGTGAAATCACAGAAGCCATCGATTATATGGTAGTAAGGATTGACCCAGACAAATTAGTCGCGTTAAAGTAATAAAAACAAAACGGGAGAAATTAACATGCGCATTATTATCGCATTAGCACTTATATTAAGTCCGCTAGGCTATTCGGCCTCTGCGCAGGACAGCGCAAAGATCAAAGCATTAAAAGCCGAAGTGACTGAGCACGTACAAAACAATGAAAAAATGGTACAGGAAATAGTTGATAGCCTGTTTAGTTTTTCTGAACTTGGTTTTCAGGAATATGAAACCCAACGTTATATCGGTGACCTGCTTGAAAAAAATGATTTTGAAGTCACGAAAGATGTGGCTGGTCTTCCTTCCGGTTGGTGGGCAACATGGGGATCAGGTCACCCAATCATTGCTCTTGGTACCGATGTAGACGGCATTCCAAAAGCATCACAAAAACCGGGTGTAGCATATAAAGATCCTCTCATAGAGGGTGCTCCCGGACATGGCGAAGGTCATAACTCTGGCATGGCTGTCTTAATCACAGCGGCCCTATCAATGAAAGAAGTAATGGA
>JABIPV010000245.1 GCA_018699075.1 Kordiimonadaceae bacterium
AATCTTCTTCCACAATTCCCAAACATATTGCCCTTATGCTTGCTCAAGATGAAGTGCTTTCTGTTTGTGCGCCGATCCTAGAATATTCACCATTACTCAGTGATGCCGATTTAAAAGAAATCATCACCGCAACAACACTTGCAGGATCCCTTGGTGCCATTGCAAAACGAGAAGGAATTAGTGAAGATGTTTGTGACGCCATTTCAACAAGCCTGGATATTCCGGCTGTCACAAATCTACTAACCAATCAAAGTGCGCAAATCCGTGAAGAAACACTAGATTTAATCATCAATGAAGCGCAAAATAACCAAATAATTGAATGGCACGAACCGCTAGCCAAGAGGCCAAACCTTTCCATTCGCGCAATGAAACGCATAGCTACATTTGTCGCATCATCACTGGTGGATACCATGATCAGCAGAAATAAGCTCGACCCGGATCAAGGTGAAGAATTACTGGTTCGAGTTCGTGATCGTATAACAAAAGAAACACCAGATAGTGACGACCAACGCACAATCGCCGCACAAGCCCAAGATTTATTTGATAGAGGGGTAATCGATGATGAATTCATCCAAAATGCCATCAAAAATAAACAACGCGAACTTATTATCCAATCTTTAATTCTATTATCTGAACTGCCCGATGATTCGGTTCGTAAAATGTTAGTTAAGAAAAAAGGTACATTAACTGTTTCCCTTGCTTGGAAAGCAGGATTAAGTATGAGAACCGCTCTAAAAATGCAAAGCGAACTTGCACATGTACCACCTGATGAATTTTTAAATGCTAAAAATGGTATCGACTACCCAATGTCCGTAAAACAAATGGAATATGATATTGCTCTTTATGAGTAAGTTTTTTCAATTGGCAATTTTCAATTAAATAAAGTCAATTAGCTATCATTACATTGATCGACCCAGTGTCTGCTTTCGACCCAAAGCGGACTCTCGCAGTTCTGACTTTTGACCCACCTAATCAATTAATGTAAGCTTTCCAAAACTCAGGGAGAAATAAATGTTACTTCGACGTTTTACAAAACACATAACCGATCAAAACTGGTTCGCGGTAAGCCTTGATGTGATTGTGGTTATCGTCGGTATCTTCCTTGGGTTACAGGTGCAAAATTGGTACGAGGCTCAAGCGGACCGTGAATTGGAGAAAGTATATTTGCAACGTCTTCTTGATGATGCAGATGCTTCTATAGCAGCGCTGGGGCACAACATTACTCTCGGTGAGACAAGAATTGAGGCCATCGATAGAGCTTACCAACTTATGTTCAATCACCAGATAACCGAAGATAATCGTGAAGAGTTTTCCAATTACTTTAATGATCATAAAGGGTTTAGTATAATGGACGTTTATCTAACGACTATTGACGAATTAGTCGCATCGGGACAAGTGACCTTAATCCAATCGAATGAAATTAGAGAGGCTACCGGGTTATTACGCAAAGAATATGATGTTGCAGATCGCTCTCAACAGAGAGAGGCTGCTGCATTGGTAAGACTATTTGTCGATATTAACGAGCTAATCAAATTGGATGAAATGGGAAAAGTGATCCTAAACCCCTTAGCAGACTTAAATGGCGACGGTATAATTTTAAGAAAATTCAGAATGATATTGGGGCTCCAAAGACAGTTTCATGTTTATAATATCCGAATATACAATTATACGAAGGAATACTGGGAAAAGGTTTCCGAAGAACTAGATAAACATTAATGATACTTCGTCCTTTTTTGAACGGCTGCTTATGGCCGAAAGCAGACTCTCGCAGTGTGTCTTTTTGACCAATCAATTCAAGTAATGTAAGCTCTCCAAAACTCAGGGAGGGTTTAATGATACTTCGACGATTTATGCAGCACGTGAAAGAACAGAGCTGGTTCGCAGTCGGCCTTGATGTGATAGTCGTTATTGTAGGTATCTTTCTCGGTTTACAGGTGCAGGCTTGGTATGAGGATCAGGCGGTGCGCGAGCAAGAACTAACTTATCTCAATCAGCTTCACGAAGAGGTTGTCGAAATTACGGAGATTGCTGAATTTAGGTACGACAGAGCAACAAAAAAAATGGAGGTGCTCCAATTCATTACTCACTATTTTAGCGAAAATACCACCCCGCCAGAGCTATCCGATAATCATTGCGTGGCCATTGTAAATAGCCATATTCGCAATAGTCCTTCCCTCTCGCTATCAACCCTGACAGAAATTATCAACAGTGGTCAAATCAATATCATTCAGAATAAAAATATTCGATCATTGATAACCAATTATATAAGAGAAAATGAACGAAGTATGAGGGTTGAGGCATCATCAGAAGGTAATACAAAAAGAATGGGGTCAATATACCCTGACATGATTAAAGTTGGCCCATTTATCGATATAGACGAATCAACAAGTTATGGAAGAACTCACCAATGTAATTTTACAATGATGAATGAAAGTCAGGCCTTTCAAAATGATTTGTTAGCTAATGCATCTTTATTGAATGTTTTGCGTCGACTATTTCCAAGACAAATACCTATATTAAATGAGCTACATGACCAGATTGACCGTTCGCTTGGTCTAACTCATTGACAAGACTTTGAGAGTCCGCTTTTGGCCGAAAGCAGACACTGAATATCTCACGAAATATTAATTTTTAATAAGTGTTCCGGCACCGTGCTCTGTGAAAAGCTCAAGCAATAAAGCATGTTCAACCCTGCCATCAATGATGACAGATGCACCGACATTGTCATGAATGGCTTTGATGCAGGTTTCCACTTTTGGTATCATCCCCCCAATGATTGTCCCGTCATCAATCAGCGCCGTTGCTTCTTCTTCATTCATATCTGCAATTAAATTCTTATCTTTATCAAGCACACCAACAACATCAGTAAGCAACAATAAACGTTCTGCCTTTAACGCTCCCGCAATGGCGCCTGCCATCGTATCCGCGTTAATATTGTATGTTTCTCCGTTCTCGCCTAAACCAATTGGCGCAATAACTGGAATAACATCCGTTTTTTCAAATGTACGCAAAAAGTCCGCATTCACTTGTGATGGATAACCTACATAACCAAGGTCAAGTACCTTCTCAATATTGGAGTCTGGGTCTTTACGCGTCCGCTTTAAGGGCTCTGCGATCACCAGATTACTATCTTTTCCAGAAAGGCCTACCGCTTGTCCGCCGATTTTATTTATCGATCCTACGATTGATTTATTAATGCTGCCTGAAAGAACCATCTCCACGACTTCGATAGTGGCTTTATCAGTTACCCTAAGACCGTCAATGAATGAACTTTCAATCTTAAGTCGTTCTAACATTTTGCCTATTTGTGGACCACCGCCATGAACCACGATCGGATTCATTCCTACCTGTTTCATCAAAACAATATCACGGGCAAAATCTTCCGCTAGTGCATCATCAACCATAGCATGACCGCCATATTTAATGACAAACGACTTACCCGCATGTTCACGCATGTAAGGAAGTGCTTCCGTAAGGGTTCTTGCTTTTCTTAATAAAGATGGGTCTGTCATAGTTTCTTATTCCTTAAACCGTCTTTTATACTAAGTCGGCAATCACACCTCTAAGCTCATCTAAACCATATCCTTTAACTGAACTTGTCATCAATACTATCGGATGGGCCGCGATATTTTTTACAATCGCTTTTTGAGTTTTTTCAACGAGCTTTTTCTGCTCTGCTATTTTTACTTTATCTATTTTCGTTAAGACGATCTGATATGATACAGCAGTTTCATCGAGCATTAACATTAATTCTTTGTCACTATCCTTAAGGCCATGCCGTCCATCTACAAGAACAAATACCCGTCTTAAATTCGGGCGTCCACGTAAATATTCACGCATCAACTTCACCCATTCATTTACCAAAGAACGGGATACTTTCGCATATCCATAGCCCGGCAAATCAACGATATAAAGACCATCTTTTTTACGGTCACCAAGAAAAAAGAAATTAAGTTGTTGAGTTCGCCCCGGCGTGTTTGAAGTTCTGGCTAAATTATTACGACCTGTAAGAGCGTTTAACAAACTAGATTTACCTACGTTTGAACGCCCCGCAAACGCAATTTCTGTCGCATTTGGTTCCGGTAGCTGTGAAAGAGAAGCTGCTCCGAGCAAAAATTCACATGCACTACGAAAAAGTAGACGTCCTCTTTCGATAAAGGCCGCCTGCTCTTGTTCTGTTTTCTCATTTTCTAACAAATTAGTCGCCTTGAGAGTTTGTTTTTGCTTCAACCCTACGCATAATTACCCATTGTTGACAGATGGTAAGAATATTATTCCATGTCCAATAAATTACAAGTCCTACAGAGAAACCCGCGAGAATGAATGTAAACATTACCGGCATAAAGGCGAATATTTTTCGTTGTATAGGGTCAGCCATCGGCGGATTAAGTTTTTGTTGGATATACATGGTAAAGCCCATAAATATTGGCAGTATTCCAAGTGCAAGGAACCCTGTAGGCTCCCACGGAATAAGACCGAATAAGTTGGTCACCAACATCGGATCAGGTGCACTCAAATCTTTAATCCATCCATAAAATGGTGCATGGCGCATATCGATGGTCACATAAAGCACTTTATAGAGTGAGAAGAAAATAGGGATTTGGATAAAAATCGGCAAACAACTGGCAAGAGGGTTTACTTTCTCGTCTTTATAAAGCTTCATGGTTTCTTGTTGCATGCGCGCTTTATCTTCGCCGTATTTTTCTTTTAATTTCTGCATTTTAGGCTGTAGCAATTTCATTTTTCCCATTGATTCGTATTGCTTGTTAGCCATTGGAAACAAGAAGCCTTTAATCACTACGGTAAGAAGTAAAATGGCAACCCCAAAGTTCCCAACTATGCCATAGAAGAAATGTAGACCAATATATATTGGCTTTGTAATGAAATGGAACCAACCCCAGTCAATGGCATAATCAAACATCTTAATGCCTTCAACTTCTGTATAATGGTCTAGAAGGTCAACTTCTTTAGCACCCGCGAAGAAACGCGCTGTTTTTTCAAGCGAACTGCCAGGTGCAATTGCGGCTCTATTGGTGGCAAAATTCACATGAAATTGCTGTCCACCATTTTGCGATGTCTGTGAAACGTTGGTCGCAAAATTCTCATCTTGATTAGGTACCAAAGCAACAAGCCAGTTTTTATCGGTAATCCCGACCCAACCGCCGCCTGTAACTTCATCTCTTGGATATTCATCTGCATCTGCATCTTTTATATCTTCAAAGGTAATTTCTTCTTTGCCTTCATCACCAACACGTAATGGTCCTTCATGAAGAATAAATAATCCTTGTCCTTCACCGCCTTCACGGTACACACGGCCATAAGTTGCCATTGACACTGTTTCAGATGAATTGTTATCTACACGTTGTTTAACCGTAAACATATAATCTTTATCAAGTGATACTTCACGTGTGAACAAAAGGCCTTCACCGTTATCCCATGTAAAAATAATGCTTTGATCCACCGTAAGCACCGTATTGCTCGCGCTCCATACTGAGCTATTATCAGGTTTCTTACCGTCACCGATCCAACCAAAATCAGCAAAATATGCTTCAAATGCTTCAGAGGGGTTTAGAACTTTAACTAAAGCAGAATCAGGTTCAACGGTTTCGCGGTAATCTTTCAATGCAAGGTCATCAAAACGTAAGCCTTTTAAACTGATCGTACCTATGAGCCTAGGGCTATCAACTATGATATTATTTCGTGAGGCAATAACCCCTTCACGACTTTCTGAAACTTCTTTAATAACCGCAGCGGCCATACCGGGAATTCCACCGTCCGAGACATCAGCTGCAGCCATATCAGGAATACCCGCGACTTCTTCAGTCGCTGCCTGTTCTGCCAATACTTGCTCCTGGGCATCACGCTGCGGAGAGCTATAAAAATATTCCCAGCCAAAAAGAATGACGATCGTTAGGACAATTGCCATTATAAAATTACGGTTTTCTTCCATTATATTATCTCAATTTTTTGCCGGCACTTTCGGCATTACAATTACAATTTTTTGATTCAGTATTATCTTTTTGTGGAACCGGATCATATCCACTATCACCCCATGGGTGACACCTTAAAATTCTTTTCGCACCTAACCACCCACCTTTAAGCGGACCGTGTATTTCTATCGCTTCTACTGCATATGACGAACACGTTGGAAGGTATCGACACTTTGGACCAAGAAGAGGTGAGATGACATACTTATAGACAGTGATCAATGCTTTCAAGACATAAGACAATATTGAGCTTAAAAAATTTATTATATATGATAATATTTTCATGATTTTTTGCTCTTATCATCATGTAATTTTCTTAAGCACCACTTCATATCGCGAATCAATTCATTGAAAGGATACTCAGTGATTTCTTTTCTGGCGATGATCACATAGTCATAATTAAGCTTTGCATCTTCTGCCATGACTTTCTTCACTACTTCACGCAGTCTTCTTTTTGCCTTGTTACGAAGGATCGCATTACCTACTTTTTTACTTGCAGTATAACCAACACGAATACCTTCTTTTTCACCGCTGGGCTTCGCGGCTACTTGAACCACCATTGCCTTGGAAATCCATTTTTTGCGCAAGCCAGCAACACGAAGAAAATCACTTCTTTTCTTCAACATAGTAATATTTACATCTTTATTTTCAATCACTTGGCTCATAATTAAAAATCCACAAAAAAACCGGTCACTTACGCAAAGGACCGGCTTTCAAATTCGCGATATATACGATTATCAGGAAGCTTATGCTGATAAACGTTTACGTCCTTTCGCACGACGGGCAGCAAGAACACGTCTGCCACCAACTGTCGCAGAACGCGAACGGAAACCGTGACGGCGTTTACGAACGAGGACACTAGGTTGATATGTACGTTTCACTGGACTACTCCATATGCCTAAAAGGCGCTAAATTAATATTCTATCAATCAACAATGATTGACTAATGTTTATGAGAACGGGTGTATAATGGGTAAGAT
>JABIPV010000110.1 GCA_018699075.1 Kordiimonadaceae bacterium
AAAAATTAATTTAAGTTAAGTGAAGCTTATCCAATCATTTAAAAGATTTAAGTTGGCCAAAAAAACAATGATAGAGTGTCTGCTTTCGACCCAAAGTAGACATTTGATCATAAGTTTATTTGCTGGTTATCTAATCCAATATTGTTTGGTGACGTA
Source organism: Kordiimonadaceae bacterium (assembly GCA_018699075.1). GTDB lineage: Bacteria > Pseudomonadota > Alphaproteobacteria > Sphingomonadales > Emcibacteraceae > Pseudemcibacter. The sequence goes on from JABIPV010000110.1 coordinate 157, forward strand.
TAAAGATTATATGTTAATTATTGGAAGCAGTTAGTTATGAAAATTATATGTCTTATGTTCGCGGCTATGGGAATTTCTGGTTGTGCTTCAAACGTTTCTAATTTTGCTAAATTGGAAACAGTGAAAAATGTGGACTTGAATAGATACACTGGAGATTGGTTTGAAATTGCACGCATTGATCATTGGTTTCAAAAAGGCTGCGTAAATAGTCAGGCTACTTATAACATTCGAAGTGATGGTGATATTGAAGTAATCAATAAGTGCAAAGTCGTCTCCGCGGATGGAAAAACTAAACAATCTATAGGTCGAGCGTGGGTTGTGGATCATAAAAACAATTCTAAACTTAAAGTCCAATTCCCGTTAAGTGGTATAAAGTTGCCGTTTCTTGCCGGCGACTACTGGATCATTGAATTAGATGAAGATTATAAGTTTGTTATGATAGGCGAGGAAAGTCGCGAATACCTATGGGTTTTAAGCCGTGATAAAATAATGCCTAAAAAAACTTTAGCATTATTGATAAACAAAGCAAAAACGAATGGTTTTCCCGTTGATAAATTGATTTATCAAGGTTTTTAAGAACGATAATTTAAAAAAATATTCAAAAGTATTCATAAATGACCAAAATAAGAATCCATTAGAACACATCAAGCGTAAAGAATACATCAACCCATTTAGGAATGTAAATATGCAAGATAATACTAAATTAAATATTGCTGTAATTGGAGCTTCAGGCGCGATTGGTATTGCGCTCATAAAGCAGTTGTCCGCGTTGTATGCAGGTGCAACTATTCATGCTTTTTCACGAAATGAACTTGGACCTAACGTTAAAAACACGATAAACTACGTTATAGATTATGCGAATGAAGCCTCGATTGAGGAGGCGGCGTCAATTGCTTCAAAAGAAGCTGTTATTGATATGGTGATCGTTGCGACAGGTGTGTTACATGTTGATGGGATAATGCCCGAAAAAGCCTTACGAGAGTTGTCAGCTGAAAAATTCCGTTACTTATTTGAAGTAAATACTATTCTGCCGGCGCTTATTGCTAAGTATTTTCTTCCTAAACTTAACAGGGATAATCGGGCGGTATTTGCGGTATTATCAGCACGTGTTGGAAGTATATCTGACAATCAACTTGGTGGTTGGTATGCCTATCGTGCATCAAAGGCCGCCCTCAATATGATAATAAAGAACGCCGCTATCGAAATTGGTAGGCGTAACAAAAAGTCAATCATTGTGGGGCTGCATCCCGGAACAGTAGACAGTAATTTATCTAAACCGTTTCAAGGAAATGTACCTGACGGCAAGCTCTTTAAAGCAGATTTTTCAGCTAATAATCTACTTAAAGTTTTGGAAAACCTAACACCTGAACATAGCGGTAGATGCTTTGCTTGGGATGGTCAGGAGATTGAACCTTAAATGTAGCGTTTGTTAAAATTTTTAGATCACCGAACGTCTGTTTCTGACCGAAAGCAGACACTTAGAGGGGCTACAATAGCCGAATTTTAAGATTATGTTGAATGACTTCTTTCGGCCAAAAACGGATACTCAGCAAATATTCGATACGTGTTTCATCGATTAACCATCTAAATCCTTTGTATGTACGTATAAATTAAAACCAAAAGGAAATTTAAGATGAAAAATACTGTGCAACCAAAAAAAACAATCCTCATTACAGGGGCGACCGGCCTGATTGGTAAAAGGCTGGTAAAAGATTATGCCCATAAAGGTTGGAAAGTTATTTGTTTGGTGCGAAATAAAAAGAAAGCCAAAAAAGAATTTGTTGGGTTAAGTATCACCATCGTTGTCGACCTCATGGAGCTGCCCCAAACTGTAATTATTAATGCGGTCGTTAATTTAGCAGGTATGCCCATTTCCAGTGGCCTTTGGACAAAAGCGCGAAAAGAAAAAATATTAAACAGCCGCCTTCACACAACCCGTCAAGTGATGGAATTACTAAAATACCTTAACAAAAAACCAGATATTATTATCCAGGGTTCTGCCTGTGGATATTATGGACATGGTGGGAATATAGAGCTAGATGAAATAGCCCCCCCAACTGAAATATTCATGTCAACATTGTGCCAGAAGTGGGAAAAAGAATGTGAAGATCACCTTCCAGAAACCACACGCATGGTTTCCTTGCGTTTGGGCGTTGTATTAGCCCGAGATGCTAAAGCTTTTAAACAGTTAAAACTTCCTATGTCTCTTGGATTAGGGGCGGTGTTGGGGTCGGGTGATCAATACTTCCCTTGGATACACATAGACGATGTCATATCTGCTATTGAGTTTGCAATTAATAATAAAAACTTATGTGGCGCTATCAACTTAGTGGTGCCTGAAGCTTTAAGCCAAAAGCAATTTTCACAAAAATTTGCGAAAGCCCTAAATCGTCCTTTATTTATAAGTGTGCCTGCTTTTGTTCTTCGTGCAGCCTTGGGAGAATTGTCTGACTTATTTTTATTAGGCCAGCGTGCTATACCAGAAAAATTAGTAAACCACAATTTTGTGTTTCGTTATTCTAGTCTTAATAAGGCCTTAGACAATTTAGTTTGTTTAAAATGAATGCGCAAATTATACGAATATTCTATGAGGAACAAATTACGTAATAGTAAAACCGATAAAATTGAACGTCTGCTTTCGGCCAAAAGCGGACGCTCAAACTTAGGCTACATTGAGTAACAGCCCACTTTAATGTAAACAGCATTTTTTGTATTTCTTTCCTGAGCCACACGGGCAAGGATCATTTCGGCCTACAGAAGGGGTATTCTCATTAGCTGCAACATCAAAAGGCGATGATGTCATGCTCAATCGTGCATGATGCAATGTCGCTGTCACCAGAGGAATTAATTCAGGTGCGGCTGCTTCTGTTGCTTGGTCATCTTCCAATGTTTGAGCGGTTGGGACATCTTTTACTATGTTATATAAGTGAATAAGTGTAAAAAAAGCATTTTGGGTAGCCTCATCTTTATCATCCTTATAAACTTCCCAACACTCTTTTCGTAGTTCAATAGCCCGCCAAAATCCTTCAATCCAAATTTCCCAAATCAAACCATTTATTTCATCAACATAATAATGTGGGAGGTATTTACCTCGATCCAAGGCCGTTATGATAGAATTATAATGCCCCATAATAGCATCCATAATTTTATTAGCTTGCTTATCATTTTCGAATAAAGGTTCTAAACCGCCAAATATTTCAGAAACCCATTCACTGGGTGGTATCATCTCTGGGCAAACAATAATCCCTGCTAGGAACCCTTCAAGCTCAGCAAACATCATTGTGTCTTCACCAACAGTATTACCAGATAAATGCTGATCTAAGAATTTAGCGTGCTTTGACATTTTGGGTTTCATAGACAAAAACTTTCACAAGGCAAAATGCACCAACTAGTAGGACACTAAATTTTTTCATAATACTTTCCCGCCCTGTTTTTGGGGAGCTTACATTATATGAATTGAATGGTCAAAAAGACCACCCGCGAGAGTCTGCTTTCGGCCAAAAGCAGACATTCGGACTGTGTACATATTTATTGGGGTTTGAACCTTTTAATACTCATAGTTTGGGAAATAAGATCAAGCCTATTTATAATGCTATTATCAAATTAACTTGATCGAATTTCCTTGCGCTTAAACTAATTTTTCATATAATTGTTTTATGTGACAATATATGTTTTATATGCAAAACAAACATCACTCTCTAATCATATTACACAGGTAACAATATAAAGGGTATTTAGATATGAATAAAACATGGGTTTTTATGACATTCTGTTTCACAGCATTGGTCATGGGGTGTAGCAATAATAGCGAAGTTGAAGAAGTATCTGAGGAAGCTTCCGAGGAAATTTCTCAAGCCGCTGATGGTCCTAAATTTGATCTTCTGTCAACACCGGTAGGTGATGTTAATTTTCCAACCAGCTGTACCACAGAGGCAAGCCCCCTCGTAGAGCGCGGTGTAGCACTTATGCATAATATGATGTATCCGGAAGCCCAGTTTGCATTTTCAATGGCTGATGATGTGGATCCTAACTGTGCAATGTCATATTGGGGTCAGGCCATGGTTATGATCCATCCACTTTGGGGCGATGCGCTATCCGCAGAAGATTATGCACGTGGTCTTGAACTAACCAGAAGAGGTCAATCAATTGACGGCATCACAGAACGCGAACAAAACTTTTTAAAAACCACTGAAGCTTTTTACATGGAAAGCGCTGATCTAAACATGATCAACGGATTCGCCAAGATGTCAGATGTTTGGCAAAATATATCTGATGAAATGCCAGAAGATATGGATGCAAAAGCCTTTAATGCGCTGTTTAAAGTTGCAATTTCAAAAAATGATACTGAACGGCTAGAAGCAGGTCAAGTTGCTCTAGATATATTGAAAACCATGCCAAATCACCCAGGTGGACATCATTATGTTATCCACGCCTTTGATACTGCGGATCTCGCAAGTGGCGCGCTTGAAGTAGCGGATCATTATGGACAAATAACACCTAAAGTGCCTCATGCCTCCCATATGATGACACACACATATACACGTTTGGGGAAATGGGATAGTGCCATTGAATGGAATAACATCTCCGCCGGCACGGCACTTGAAATTTGTATTGATAATGGGGCCGTCAACTCACATTACCCTCACGCAATGGATTATTTGGTCTTTGCTCATCTGCAAAAAGGTGACGACGAAGCCGCAGCAAAACTCGAGGAAGAATTATTTTCCCTTGATATTCAGGAATATGAAAAAAGCGGACAACGTGCCATCGCGTATGCTTTCACAGCAGTTCCCGCTAGAAATTCATTAGAACGTAAAGATTGGCAAACTGCCATTACTCTTATGCCAAAATCACCTTCATATTTCCCATGGATAGATGCGGATAAGAGAGACATTGGCAACACATATTTCGCGCGCGCGTTAGGCTTCTCTCGCCTTGGCCGTCCTGATGAAGCAACTGCTGATATAGAGCTTCTAGCAGAAATGGCCGCAACATTGCCGCCTATGAATGGCCTTGAATATTACAGAATGAAAATTGAAAGCCAGCTACTTGGTGCGCGAGCATGGCAATATCTTGCCAATGGCGATACTGAAAATGCTCTTGCCTTAATGAAGCAAGCCTCCGAGCAAGAAGCAACCAGTAAAAATGCGCCGTCTAATCCTGGTGACATCTTACCTGCAGAAGAATTATTAGGTGATATGTATCTAAAACTTTCCCGTGTTGAGGAAGCACATGCCGCATACAAGCTATCATTAAAACGTTCCCCAGGACGTTATAACAGCATTTATGGCGTAGGTAATACTGCATATGAATTGGGTGATATGGAAACGGCAAAAAAATACTTTTCGCTTTTGATCGAAAATTCTGAAGGTGGAAATTCAAGTCGCGCTACGCTCGCAGATGCCCGCACTAAACTTGCTACACTTAATTAATTGGAAGCATCATGAAGATTATGCGAAAAATAAGTTCAATCATATTAATAGGCTG
>JABIPV010000024.1 GCA_018699075.1 Kordiimonadaceae bacterium
GATTGGAAATTTGCTGAGCTGGCAAAGACCCTTGGCGGGGATGGCTACCGTGCCACGACCCGTAAGGAATTAAAGCAGGCTTTGGATACCGCCTATAATACCCGAGGAAAGTTCCAACTCGTTGAAGTGATGATGGAACCAGGCGCTATTTCACCAACTTTAAAACGCTTCACCGATGCCATTAAAGCGGCTTGATAAATGGACGATTTGATTTAACACCCTCTGATTGATATAGTATTCGTATAGTATTTGTAAAGAAGTCGAATATACGAACAATTCAAAATCAATCAGAGGGTAAAATCATGAAAATTTCTTATTTAATTGCAATACTATTCCTAATTACCATGCCCTTTTCACTGGCACAGGCGCAAAGCCCCTTTGAAAATCCTAAAAATTTAAAAGTATTTCCGCAAGATATCCCTCCTGATCAACTAAGAAGCATCATGCGTAACTTTTCGTTTGCACTTGACCAGCGCTGTACATATTGCCATGTGCGTGAAGTAACCGATGACGGTGGACGTATGGTTTTTGATGAAGACGACAAGGATACAAAAAAATCGCCCGTGAAATGATAAAAATGACGGGAAATATCAATCAAAATATTTCAGGTTTAAACCGTGGTGAAGATCATCAATATACCCAAGTTCAATGTAAAACATGCCACCGTGGGCAAGCCAACCCGTTCATGATCGAACAAGTAATGGACGAAGCAATTTCTGACGGCGGTACTATGGCCGCGCAGGCCAAATATAACGAGCTTAAAGAACAGTATTACGGTGGTCATACCTATGACTTTACCGGCTTTACACTTGCGGAATACGCCAACAGCTTAAGCAATGACAATATAGATAATGCTTTAAGTATGGCACAGTTTGGCGTGGAAAATTATCCCGGTGAGCCTTATGCCCACACCATTCTTGGTAATGTTTATTTAAAACTAGGAAAACCCGCGGATGCTATTAAAGCATACCAAGCCTCACTTGCGATTGACCCAGAACAAGGTGGTGTAAAAAGCCAACTTGAAGCCGCCAAAAAAGCCATGGAATAAGCTCTGCTAGATTAATTATAAAGTCGAAAAAACCTTTTCTATGGCCGCCAAAGCTTGATCAGCATTTTCTTTGCTGAACACAAGTGGCGGCCTTATTTTTAGGATGTTATCAAAACGCCCTGTTGAACCCATCAATACGCCTTCATCCTTAATCATGGTGGTGATTTGAGAAAGTTGGCTATCTGACATCGGTTCTTTGGTCGTTGCATCCTTTACCAAATCGAGGCCCCAGAACAATCCCGATCCTTGGATACTGCCAACAAAATCATATTTGTCCGCGATCTTATCAAGGCCCTCTTTCAAATAGGCGCCAACATCGGTGACATTTTTAAGCAGTTCTCTGTCATCAATTTCATCAATCACCGCCTTGGCAACCGCGGCAGAAACCGGATTACCACCAAAGGTGTTAAAATAACTGTCAATCTGGGCAAATTTACTGGCGATTTCACGGGTCGTGACCACCGCCGCAACCGGATGCCCTGCGCCCATTGGTTTTCCAAGGGTAACAATATCCGGCATTATCCCATATTTTTCAAAGCCCCACCAATGGTCGCCTAATCGGCAATAGCCTGCTTGAACCTCATCACATATCACAAGGCCGCCTGCGGCATGTGTTTTTTTAACCACAAGCGAAGCATATCCATCTGGCGCAATAAGAATACCGTTTGAATCAAACGATAAATCAAGCATGGTCGCGGCAAGACCCATTCCGTTATCTTCAAGCCTTGTTATGGCAGCTTGAGCAGCATCCGCAAAACTTTCTGCCGTACCTTCTGGATTACGGTATGTGTTTGGTGGCTCAAATGTCTCGAGCCAGTTAGCACCGCCGAAATCTTCTCTGCGTTGATCCATTGCCCCCATGATCATGGAATTGCCGTGATACGCCGCATCGCTCACGATAACGCCTTCGTTACCCGTAATTGCTTTAGACATTTGAAGGGCAAGGTCATTGGCCTCTGTCCCTGTGCAAACAAAAATACAAGTATCGAGTTTTTCTGGAAATTTACTGCTCAGTTTCTCAGCAAGGGCGACGACATTTTCATGAAGATAACGGGTGTGAGTATTCAGGATCGCCGCTTGGTCGCTTAACGCCTTAACCACACGCGGGTTACAATGACCAACCGATACAACATTATTATAACAATCAAGATACTTATTGCCCTTTTCATCATAAAGCCAAACGCCTTCGCCTTTTACAATATTAATCGGCTGATCATAAAAATGTGTATATGTAGGGCCAAGGGCTTTTTCACGCCTTTTCCATAATGCGGTGTTTGTCATGGTATTTTACTTTCCTTAAAGTGCACTGTGAAAGGCTTGCGTTATTGCCCTCGGGTCAAGTGATATTATATTTTTTAGCATTGTAACAACTGATGGATATTGTTCAACTATGTCCTGCATATTTGCGTCATTATTTCTAATTCTAAAATCGAGCAATTGCAATGTCAGACAAACCCTCAGTAAAATCAAATCATAAAGAATATCAAGCTCTTCGGGTAGTAACGGATAAACGCTGTTAAATCCACTCACCAACGCCGCCCCAGATGCAAAAGGGTCATCTGATATGGATACAAAGCGTGTTAGCGGGATTGAGAGTTCCTGAATAACAGGCGCATAAACAATATCACCAAAATCAATGATACCAAAAAATTCATCTTCACCCGCTGCGGTTTTTAACATATTTCCTTCATGGGCATCATTATGAATGGTCTGTTTACGAAGTGTTTTCATTTTCGGCAGGACGTTATGCTTAAAATGATCCACAAGCGGCACAACAAGCCGTTCAACTTCACCGCTTTTGCTTACATGTAAGGCGGGGTTAGTCACTAATCCCTGACTAATGTCCCACGGCATAAAATAACCTTCAGAAGGATGGGTGAAATCCTTAAGCGCCAAACACATTTGACCCTGAAATCTCCCCACATCATAAATCGTTTTTAATGAAGGCCGGTAACCTTCACCAAAAGGAACCCCATCAAGAAACGACAGCAGCCGTATCATATGCCCCTGACCGGAGGGCGATTTAATAATCGCGTAATCTTCGCCAGATAAGGTTTTAAGGTTATGGGGGATATTCATCTGCGGATATTTGCGTGCAATTTGTTGCAAGGTCTTAATTTGATAATCTACAACCGAAGGGTCCTCATCAAGACCAGCCACTTTTAACACAAACTTTTGCTGATCCTTTGTCACAACCAAATGGTTCTGATCCCGTTCCCCCGCAAGCGGTGTTAACGACCCAGAAAGACCATAAATCGTGTTCATTTCTTCTTGAAGTTGGCGCATAGAGAAAGAAGGAGGATTAAACCTAAAATCTTCTGCTGTTATGGACGTCTTATTCATGCAAAATCCGCTTTTATAAACACGATTCTATAAAACAAAGAAGGTAAAGAAATTGGAATATTTGTCAAAAGCTAAATGTGATAAAAACACCAATTAAATTTATAAATACTCCAACCAGGCACATGATAAATCCATCAGGCACGAAGCTATTGAAAATCGGAACCCAAATCAACACACGGAAGGCTGGAAGGTGCCGTTAGCCTAAGCGCAATGCCCAGAGATTTTGGGGACGCTTGAGGCTAGACTTATGAAGGTGAGTGAGTAAAAGGGTTTTGATGTTTTGTGAAGTTTTTATAGTTGTCTAAAAACAAATTACTCTGGCCCCATGGATAATAGCGCTTCTGTTTTAATGTAAATCTGAATGTCAGCATTCGACCCTAAGCAGACACTCAAATAATTATGGCATTTCCAATTTATATCCAACACCGTATATGGAATGGATAAGCTCCAAATCACCTGCAGCTTCTTTAAGCCGTTTGCGTAATTTCTTAATATGACTATCCATGGTTCGTTCATTAACAATACGGTAATCTGAATAAACCTGATCAATCATTTGAGAGCGGGAATATACTCTACCAGGTGAATTAGCGAGCAGTTGAAGAAGTGAAAACTCAACTGCAGTAAGTTCAACGGTTTTTCCTACAACAACGCAATGCATTTTATCTCTGTCGAGCTTTAAGATGTTATCATCTATTGATGTGGCGGCAGACGAAACTCGTTCATACCTCAGAATTGCCCTTACTCTGGCGACCAGTTCACGCAGGCTAAATGGTTTGCAAATATAATCATCAGCTCCCATTTCCAGTCCCAAAATCCTATCGATTTCTTCAACCTGCGCAGTAACCATTAAAATGGGAATATCACTAAATTTTCTAATTTCTCTGCACAAAGTAATACCGTCCACCTCTGGGACTTGAATATCCAACAGGATTGCAGCGGGACTGTTATCCTTGACCCAGTCAATAACCCCCGTTCCCTTTGCAAAATGTTGTGTGGCAAACCCGCATTCTGAAGGTATTTCTGAATGACCTTCGCCAGTTTATGTTCGTCTTCCACAATAAGTATTTTCTTCATGGTAGCTCCACAGTGATCCGCAACCCTTGCTTCGCAATATTATCTGCCTTGACTGTTCCACCGTGCAATTTAACGATGGCCGCAACTATTGACAAACCTATTCCTGTGCTGCCGACATTGAAATTAAGACTTTTATTGCCTTGGAACATCGGTTCAAATATTTTAAGCAGATCACCGTCATTGACACCGGGTTTACTGTCCTTCCATATCAAGGTGAGTTTTTCACTCGCCCTAATTTCACAGTGGATTTGACCCGGTCCATCGCTGTAGTGTATGGAATTCTGCATTAAGTTTGTAAACACATGATATAGCTTCTCCTGATCTACAGACCACCTAACTGGATTAATATCTCCACTGTGTTTTATTGTTGTTCCGTTGCAAGTAAGTGAAAAGTCGAGAGATTTCTGTCCTCGCTGCGTTTGCGTTTCCTGAGCTACGGTTGCGACCAAATGGGCAATATCAATGTTCTGCTTATTCACAGGGATTTCGCCGCATTTAAGAATACTTAATTCATGTAAATCATTGATCTGTCGATCAAGCCGTTTTACTTCCGCTTCGATTGATTGGATTGAGTCACTGGAAAGAGGATAAACACCGTCATTTATAGCTTCAATCTCAGCAAGCATGATAGCAATTGGCGTACGCAGGTCATGGGAAATCTGTGAAAGCCATTCGGTTTGAATTTTGTCATGACGCTCAAGTTTATCCCCTAACAAATTAATTGTTTTCGAAAGATCCCCAAGCTCGTCATTACTTTTGATATTGGTTTTACTATTATAATCACGGCTAGCAATATTATCCACCATCACCGATAATTGTTTAAGAGGGTGAAGTAATATAAATACTAGCGGCCATGCCACCATTATGGATAGCAAAAGAGCAACAACAATGACCATAACAAAATGTCTGTGTTGTTGTTGAAGTGCAACTTCCACAGCCGGTGAATTACGCCGTGTAAACGGCTGAATAGCAATATAACCAATATGTCCTCCGGTACCATTCACAGCAACAAGCGGCCATGTTTCTTGCATTTTTGCCCCCTCATGTATAACCCGTTTATCTGTATCAATCAGAGTGAATGGAGTTGATGGGCTCTTTTGCCGTGTTGATTTTGCCTTTGGTTGCGGTCTCGTTATATACTCTTGTTCTTCCATAACAAATCGTTCAATTTCTTTCCAATCGTTTATTGTCGGGGCCATTTCTATAAGTGAGTTCGGGAATAGTTCCCGCTCAATATAATCTGCCATTATTTCTGCATCATGGATGCGCACCTGAACGAGGAAATTACTAAAACCACAGTTCAAATCATCACGTATACCAATATAAATACCGATGCAAACTGCAAGTGACAGCAGAGAAAGAGCAAATGCGAGTTTATGGCGAATTGATAGGTGCATAGTGACCGCGGCCTGTTTTAATGTCTTTAAATTTTAAGATTTAATAGAATTAACCCGTTATTTTTGAGGATACAAGAGAATTCTACATCAATAATAAAAACATAAAGAATTCACTATTCATCCTCTTTTCTTGCACAATTTGCCATTAAATTACTTCGCAACTGCGAATGAATCGATGAAGACGGGGTGACCCAAAATAATAATAAGGGAAAAAGTTAAAAAATGAATATGCTATATAAAACTAACAAAAGTTATGATGAAAGACGCAAAATCTTAAGACAAACGGTACTTTTAAAAGGCTGCATTTCTGTCTCGAACTTTAACTTCGACGCCGTTGTCTATGGTCTCTCTCTCTATGGGGCGAAGATAAAACTAGAATTGCCGATTAACGTGGGCACTTTATTAAAGATAAGAATAAAGGATAAACCATATATCCCGGCACGCATTGCATGGACCAAAGATGGTTTCTTGGGACTTGAATTTAGGCGCTCTCCTGAACATATAAAATCAATTCTTGGCAATCTTGGGGAGAAGCTAGATTTGGCTTAATTTATACCTAATAGGGAAGACTTTCATGTTCAATTAAATTACCTTCCGTATAATATAAAGCAGCTAAAATGGTATTTGAACTACCCTCTACTTAAACTAAAGTTGTATAAATTTACGAATGCCTGCATTGGGTCGAAAGCAGACACTCATTTTCATAAAAAAAGCCCCCGATGTTTCCACTGGGGGCTTTCATAATCCTTTTAGAAAAGAGCCTTAGGCTCTAGTTCTTAGACTTATCAACTTTTTGGTTTTCTTTAAGCCATGGCATCATCGCACGTAGGTTTGCGCCTACTTCTTCGATTTGATGCGCTTCGCCTTTGGCGCGGGCGGCTTTAAGTTTAATTTGGCCTACTTTGTTATCAAGCATGAAATCATTTACGAAACGACCTTCTTGTATGTCAGCTAAGATGCGTTTCATTTCAAGCTTCGTTTCTGCATTAATCACCCGTGAACCAGACATATAGTCGCCGTATTCGGCTGTATTGGAAATTGAGTAACGCATGTTGGCGATACCGCCTTCATACATAAGGTCAACAATAAGCTTAAGTTCATGTAAACATTCGAAATATGCCATTTCAGGCGCGTAACCGGCTTCAACAAGAACTTCAAAACCACATTGAACAAGTGCAGAAGCACCGCCACAAAGAACGGCTTGCTCACCAAATAAGTCAGTTTCGCACTCTTCTTTAAAGGTTGTTTCGATAATACCTGCGCGGCCACCACCATTTGCAGAACCATATGAAAGGCCGATGTCTGTTGCGTTGCCTGTTGCGTCTTGGTGTACGGCAATCAGTGTCGGTACGCCTGCGCCTTTAACATATTCTGAACGCACTGTATGACCAGGGCCTTTTGGCGCAATCATAAGAACGTCTAAATCTTTGCGTGGTTCAATCAGTTTAAAATGAACGTTAAGACCGTGAGCAAACATAAGCGCTGCGCCCTTTTGCATGTTTGGTGCAAGATCATCCGCATATAGGTCAGCTTGAAGCTCATCCGGGACAAGAACCATTACAACGTCGGCCCATTTCGCGCCTTCAGCAGCCGTCATACATTTGAAATCCGCGCCTTCAGC
>JABIPV010000112.1 GCA_018699075.1 Kordiimonadaceae bacterium
GTTTCTTACTATTCAAGAAGGTTGCGATAAATTTTGCACCTATTGCGTAGTACCTTATACGCGCGGTTCTGAATTTTCGCGTACTATCGATGATGTGATGAAAGATGCCCGTAAACTAGCTGAGGCGGGTGTGGTCGAAGTCACTTTACTTGGTCAAAATGTGAATGCTTATCACGGTGTTTCATCGAACGGTGAAGAATGGGGATTACCTCAACTTATTCGTGAAATGGCGTTAATTGATGGCTTTGAGAGAATTCGTTATACCACTTCTCACCCTCACGATATGACAGATGAATTATTGCAAGTGCATGGGGATGTTAAGCAATGTATGCCTTATTTACATCTTCCAGTACAAGCGGGATCTGACAAAGTGCTTAAGGCAATGAACCGTTCCCATACGAGTGCGACCTATAAAAAAACAATTGCTGATCTAAGATCTATTCGTCCTGACCTGGCGCTTTCTGGTGATTTTATTGTTGGTTTTCCTGGTGAAACTGATGAGGATTTTGAACAAACCATGGACCTTGTCCGTGAAGTAACATATGCACAGGCTTATAGTTTTAAATTTAGCCCAAGACCAGGCACCCCGGCCGCATCAATGGATATACAGGTTGATGAAAAGGTGAAGTCAGAGCGTCTAACGAGGCTCCAGGCTCTGTTAAAAGAACAGCAAATTGCCTTTAATAAATCTGTTGTTGGTAAGACTTTACAGGTACTGATCGAAAATACAGGCAAGAAAGAAGGAACGGCCTTCGGACGAAGTCCTTATATGCAAGCGGTACAGGTTTCCTTGGAAGGTGTTCCATTTAATAATTTGCAGGGTAAAATAGTAGATGTGTTGATAAAAGAGGCGGGTCCGTTTAATATCCAAGGTGTACTTGTATCCTCAGTTTAGGTAAACATTAATATATGAAACAAAGCCAGCCTGAAAATATTGCCTCAAAAGTTCTTGAGTTTGAAGATAATCTTCTGCTTCCTGCGCTTTACGGCGAACATAATTCTCATCTTTTACGTATTGAAGATGAATTTGGCTGTGAACTTTCCGGTAAAGGAAATTTACTTTCGTTATCGGGGACGGATGAAGCTTGTTTATTATCACGTGATGTGCTGTTGAGCCTATATCATAAGCTTGAAGAAGGTCATCAAGTTACAATAGATGATGTGGACGGTGCTATTCGATTGGTTGCCTTGTTGGATAGTCCCAAAACGGATCATGTGGCACCAAGAAAAAATGTTTCCAACGATGATAATGTCATTCGTACGCGAAAAACCACTATTTCACCACGTTCGATTAATCAGGCAAGATATATTGAATCGCTTCGCTCCAATGACATGACATTCGGGCTTGGCCCCGCAGGGACAGGTAAGACCTTTCTGGCGGTGGCAATGGCAGTATCGCATTTACTTGAAGGAAAAGTAGAACGAATTATTCTTTCAAGGCCTGCCGTTGAAGCTGGTGAGAAGTTGGGTTTTTTACCTGGTGATTTGAAGGAAAAAGTGGATCCATATTTACGCCCATTATATGACGCGCTTGGACAAATGATTTCCATGGAACAGACCGAAAAGCGCCTTGAGAGAGGGGAGATCGAAGTTGCCCCGCTAGCCTTTATGCGCGGGCGAACATTATCAGATGCCTTTGTTATTTTGGATGAAGCACAAAATACGACTCCGATGCAGATGAAAATGTTTTTAACACGTTTTGGTCAGAACTGCCATATGGTGGTTTGTGGTGACCCTTCGCAAGTTGACCTTCCTGATGGCACAGTTTCCGGTTTAAAGGATGCTATGGATACATTGGAAGGCATAGGCGATATTTCCTTTATTAAATTTGATGCAGACGATGTGGTTAGACATAAATTAGTTGGGAAAATTGTTAGGGCTTATGATGAAAAAGAAAGTAGAAATTCATAATGTCTCTACCGGCGGGTTTAATGCTAGAGGTATCGGTTGATTGTGAAGCTTGGCTAGGTGAACTACCGCAATATGAAGATCATTGCAGAATTAGTCTAATACAGATAGTCAAAAATGTCCTAGAAGGGGCTTCTCTTAACAAATTTTCACATATTGAATTAAGCATTGTGCTTTGTGATGACGCGCTCATTCATCAATTAAATAATGATTTTAGAAATAAAGATAAAGCGACAAATGTTCTTTCATTTTGTGGCTTGGAAGATAAACAGATTGAAAATTATCTACGTTCAAATGAGCAGGTGCCAGATTTCCCCCATTCATTAGGTGAAATTTATATTGCCTTTGAAACCATGAAGGATGAAGCCATAAAAGCTAATATTTCAATTAAGGATCATTTTCTTCATCTAACGACCCACGGTATTTTACATCTTCTTGGGTATGACCATGTTATTGATGATGAAGCAGAAGTTATGGAAGCTTTGGAAACCAAGCTACTTTGCAACCTTGGTATTGACGATCCTTACCGCGCATGAAATAGTGAATTGAAGAAATTTATATGAAAGGCTTGAGTGATAAAGAATGACATCACCATCAAAATCTGAGGACCCTTTAAAAGTAGAGCTGGGTTTTTGGGGTAACCTCAAAAAAATATTTACTCCAAATAATATCGATAATGAGCTTAAAGAAAGCCTTGAAGAGGTAATTGAAGAGCTGGAATCTGATGAAGGTACGCTCGGCGAAGAAGAGCGCTCTATCATTATGAACACGCTTTCTTTTGGAGATCTTCGCGTTGATGATGTGATGGTGCCGCGGGCTGATATAGTTGCCATAGAAGAAAATACGCCCTTTGAAGAAGTAATGGATGTATTTGCCGATGCAAGTACGTCACGCCTTCCTGTTTTCAGAGAAACTTTGGATGAAGTTATCGCAATGGTTCATATTAAGGATGCCTTTAAATTATTTGCCAGCAAGAAAGAAAATGAAGGATTTGCACCCGTTAAATCAATTCAGAGACCAATCTTATTTGTCCCTCCTTCTATGAAGCTTATTGATCTGTTGACTAAGATGCAGCAGACACACATTCATATGGCACTGGTTGTTGATGAATATGGCGGCACAGATGGGCTTCTTACCATTGAAGATTTGGTAGAACAAATAGTAGGCGATATTGAAGATGAGCATGATATAGCTGAAGGCGTCTTAATGCGGGAACTTAGCGATGGAAATTTGCATGTAGATGCGCGCTTGCCCATTGAAGAACTTGAAGATTTGCTCGGAATAGACTTTTTGACAGATGATCAAGATGATGATGTAGACACTATAGGGGGGCTTGTTTTTACCCTCGCTGGGCATATTCCACAAAAAGGCGATGTCATTGAACATTCCAATGGGATTCGTTTCGAAATTATAGAGGGTGATACTAGGCATATTAAATATATCTTGGTTCACCGAAAAAAATAAAATGAAAAAATCTATAATATCTATTGATGATGTAAGTAAATTTTTTGATCAATTATCTGCTATAAGAAGAGGGTTCTTGTTAATGGCGGCCGGACTTTTGTCAGCCTTAGCATTTGCACCATATTATATTTTTCCGACTTATTTTATCTCGTTTCCTATTTTACTTATAGCAACGATGAATAGTCGAAGTTTTAAAGCGGCTTTCATATGTGGATATATGTTTGGAATAGGTCATTTCTTTGCGGGACTATACTGGATAGGAAACAGCTTCACAGTGGAGCCGGATGTACCAAGTTGGTTAGGTTATCCAATGGTAATGATGCTAGCAGCTTTATTGGCTGTTTTTGTTGGTCTAGTGACGTTGTTGGTGAAATATGTTCATAAAAATCATTCCATTAAAACACATCGGGTAAATGTCATTTTAACCTTTATTGTCGCATGGTCCATTTCAGAGTGGCTACGGGGGCATATTTTCACTGGGTTTCCATGGAATTTGAGCGGCTACATTTGGGGCTTTTCGGATGCCATCCTTCAATCGACAGCCATATGGGGCATCTACGGTTTAACCACTGTCACAATGTGTCTAAGTTTTATTCCATTTTTGATGCTCGATAAAAGATGCCGCATTGGCGCGGGAGTTTTCGGCATAGTCATATTGTCAGGATTGCTAGTGTACGGCAATGATAGATTGCCTGATGAAATAGAATATGTTGAAGGTATTAAATTGAAAATTGTTCAGCCTAATATTAATCAAGAAGATAAATGGGCTTATAATAATTGGGGTAAAAACCTTGTTAAATATATGGATATGAGTGAGGTCGATGAGAATGACGCGATTACCCATGTAATTTGGCCAGAAACAGCCGTGATTTATTCTTTATATGAAGAACCGTTTAGACGCCAATTAATCTCACAAATTTTAGAACCGGGCGGTAAGTTACTCACAGGCTTTCCGCGTCGCCAGCGTGATCCCGGTGCTACCAAGATTTATAATTCACTAATTGCGATAAACGAAACCGGTGAAATAGAAGGTTTTTATGATAAAAGTCATCTTGTGCCTTTTGGTGAATATGTACCATCATTTGTTAAAAATATAATACAATTTATGGGGTTAGAGAAAATTTTCCCTGGGGGTCTTGATTTTAGCGTTGGGCCTGGTGTGCGAACACTGGATATTCCGGGATTGCCTCCCGTTGGTGTTTTAATTTGTTATGAAGTGATTTTTCCGGGGCAAGTGGCTGCGCAGGCAAATAGACCTGAATGGCTACTTAATATTACAAATGATGCATGGTACGGAGAAAGCAGCGGCCCTTACCAACATTTTCTTCAGACAAGGGTCAGGGCAATTGAAGAAGGGATGCCTGTTGTTAGATCGGCGGGGACAGGAATTTCAGCTGTAATTGATCCTTACGGTAGGACGTTACATAAGGTTCTTCTAAATAACAGGGGAGTTATAAATAGTGAGTTACCAAAACCTATTGCGACGATAACAATATA
>JABIPV010000126.1 GCA_018699075.1 Kordiimonadaceae bacterium
CAAATATAATCTTACCGTCCTTGACTGCAACGGCCTCCGCCGTTGGCTGCGTATCATTTGAGGTATAGATAAGCGTATTATGTAAAACCATGTCCGCAGCTTCACAGCTATCTGTTACAGGATCATTTTCGTTGAAATAAATCGCAACAAACATCATGAAAAAGACAAAGAAAACAGGCGTTAATGTCTTTTTGGAATTCATAATTACTTCTCGTATGTAATCTTACCACCGACAATGGTCATTAAGTTTTCAGATGTTAAAATATCGGCTTCCGGAACCGTCAACCAATCGCGGTCAAGTATTGTAAAGTCTGCATATTTGCCAACTTCAACACTGCCACGGATTTCTTCCTGAAACGCGCCGTGCGCAGGCCAGATAGTAAACATCTTAAGTGCCGTTTCACGGTTTACTGCAAGTTCCGGATGCCATCCCTCACCTGATGTGCCGTCAAGTCGCTTACGGGCAACTGCCGCATAAAATTCTATCTTCGGATCGCCAAGTTCTACTGGGGCATCCGACCCACCAAGGATCATAAGACCACGGTCTACTAGTTGCTGCCAAGGATAAGAATGACCAAGTCGTTCCATACCTAGGCGGTCAGGTGCAAAATTAAGATCACCTATTCCGTGCGATGGCTGCATTGACGGAATAATACCAAGCTTTACAAAGCGGTCCTGATCTTCCGCAGGGATGATTTGCGCATGCTCTAACCTCCAACGTGGGTCTGCAACGGCCCATTCTTCTTTTGGCACCGCGTTAAACGCTTCCTCGTACCAATCCAGTAACGATCTTACCGCACGGTCTCCAATTACATGGGTTTCAACCTGAATGCCCTGACGAAGGGCTTCGCGTAAAATCGGGTCTAAATCTTCTTTGGTTGTGCGGTTCATAAAACCGTTGTGATCCGCATCTGCATAATTTTCAAGAAGAGCCGCACCACGTGAACCAAGTGTTCCGTCGATATAAACTTTAATACCACGAAGGTCGAACATGTTATCGGCGGTTACTTCGCGGCCTTTTTCTAGTATATCCCATGCTTCCATAACATTGGCTGCGGCATAAATTCGGGTCGACATGTTGCCTTCTGCATGGATTTCTTTCATCAGCTCAACATTAACGTAAGGCATGCCGGCGTCTTGAGTGTTGGTCCAGCCTACTTTGGCATTTTCATACATTCCTTGAACAAGGCTGTCTTTTTTATATTCACGTGTTTGTGGCGGAATAATAGCACGGAAAATATTCATTGCCGTCGCAAGGATATATCCGTTTGGTGTTCCGTCCGCATCACGTTCGAATTTGCCGCCCTGTGGATCGGGCGTATCTTTGGTTATGCCGGCTAGTTCAAGTGCTTTTGAATTCACAAGTGCAGATACACCGTCTGCACGGGGCATAAATAACGGCTTATTCGCCGTAAACGGATCAACATCATGACGGGTAAGAAAACGTTCTTCATCGGTCCATTCCCGTTCAATCCAGCCGCGACCCTGTACCCATTCATCATCAGGTACACCAGCAGCAAAAGTTTCAATTTTTGCAACGGTTTCTTTTAATGTTGGCACCCCAAAAAGGCTTAATGTTTTAGGACGCTGTCCGACACCTTCTACATGTTGGTGACTATCTGTGAAGCCTGCATAAACAAATTTACCTGCCATATCCATGATTTTCGCATCACCACACATATATTGGGCCGCGTCAGCGTTTGATCCGACAAATATAATTTTATCGCCCAAGATCGCCGCGGCTTCGGCAGTCCATTGTGCATCGTTTGCCGTATATATGGTGGTGTTATGCAGCACCATGTCCGCCGCAACACAGACCGTTTCCATTGCTTGTTCAGATTGACCGCATGACGCGACCATAAGGCCTAGTCCCATTAAGCCCGATATTTTAGTTAGTTTCATTTTCCGTCCCATTATTTTTAATCACATTAATTATAGGTTAAAGAACAACAAACGGATAGGTTTCCGTTTGGTTCATGTTTATAGTTTTGACATTAATAGGATAAACAAAACATGCAAGAAAAATTGAACTGGAAACACCTGAATAATCAACTTTTAGAGAACGGCTTTGTAAAAACCAGCCCTTTACTAACTTCACAAAAATGCGAACAATTGATGGCAAGCTATGTTGAAGATATTTATCGCAGTACCATTGATATGAAGCGGTATAATTTCGGCCAAGGTGAATATAAATATTATAGCTATCCTTTGCCAAAAATTATCAGCGAACTGCGCCATTATTTTTATAAAAACCTAAAACCGATTGCGCAGGAATGGGCAGATAGACTTAAGACCGATCATCATTTCCCTGACACGCACGATGAATATATAAAAACTTGCCAGCAACATGATCAAACCCGACCAACACCGCTTATTTTAAAATATGAAGCAGATGATTATAACTGCCTACACCAAGACCTATATGGCGATATTCACTTCCCCTATCAAGCGGCAATTATGCTGAGTGATGAAAATGAATATTCCGGCGGTGAATTTACATTGGTTGAACAACGTCCGCGAATGCAATCAGTTGCCCATGTAATGAATTTAAAACAAGGCGAAGCAATTATATTTACCGTAAATGAATTTCCCAAACAGGGCAAAAAAGGATATTATAGGGCAAAGCTTCGCCACGGTGTCAGTAAACTCCATAGTGGCAATAGACACACACTGGGAATAATTCTTCACGATGCAAAATGATCTTTTTTCTTCAATAGCTCCCGAAATGGAAAAAATAGCCGATGGTGTCCATTACTTTCGTAACTATGTGGACGGTGATCTATTTTTTGAACAGATTATGGAAGTGGCAAGAATAATCCCTTTTCGTCATATGGTTACCCCCGGCGGAAAACGCATTAATGTGGCGGGAACCAGCATGGGTGATGCGGGATGGTATTCAGATAGACGTGGTTACCGTTATGAAAAATCAGATCCTTTATCAGGCAAAGATTGGCCCCCTATTCCAAAAAACATCAATCACATTATAAGTGAAGCTGCCGCAAAAGCAGGCTATGAAAATTTTAATGCCGACAGCTGTTTTATCAACCGTTATCAGCCCGGCGTTCAACTCACTCAACATCAAGACCAAGATGAACAGGATTTCAGTCAGCCCATTGTATCTGTTTCCCTTGGTGTTTCCGCTATTTTTCAACTTTATGGTGACATACGTGGAGGCACTGCATATAATATTCCATTACATCATTGTGATTTACTTATTTTTGGGGGTCCTGCAAGAAAATATTTTCACAGTGTAAAAAAGCTTAAAACTGACAATCATCCATTAACAGGTGACAAAAGATATAATTTAACCTTCCGCAAGGCTTTTTAGTCATATTTTAAACATCTTTTAACGCTCCTATGGCATTGTAATAAAATGATTACTGGAAAAAACGTGAATAAAATCATTGTTGTTATAATTCTTCCTGTCCTGATCCTGTGCAGTATACCTGCAATGGCAAAGGATGAAGCTGCGAGTAAAGAGCAGCAAAAAGAAAGCGCAAGTCTTTGGAATTATAAAAAATTTCTATTAGATGAAAATGGTAAATGGTCTGTTGGTGTGGGGACGATCGTACGTAACTCCCCTTTCAAAGGTGAAAAAATAGACGCCTTTCCAATTCCAATTATTGATTATAGTAGTAAAAACTTGTTCATTCGTGAGCTAAAAGCAGGATATCACATACAAAAAGTCAAAAATCCCTATAAAGGCGGTTTCTTTTTTGATACTTACCTCGGTGCGAGAATGAGGCCAGGTGCTTCCCGACGCAAATTTTCCGTTGATGGAGGTCTGCGTGGAGGTTATCAGCATCCGTTTGGTGCGGTTGCAGCGTCATTTACACAAGATATTACAGGCATACATGGTGGTAAAGAAGCCAGTCTTTCTTACAGCATCACTTTTCCAAATCAAAAGAAAAACTCACTTATCATTCCTCGTTTAACTGTAACTTGGCAGGATAATAAACTCGCAAATCATCTATGGGGGATTTCACAAGAAACAACCAATAAGATGATTGAAAATAATGACGACGTGATACTCCAACCATACCCAATTAAACAATCAGTGATTAATTATAGCGCGGGGATAATACATATTTATAAGATCGGCGAACATTGGAATAATATAATTGGGGCTCAGATTGCTATATTAGATCAAAAAATCTTAAAAAATCCTGCAATTGAAAGACAACTAGATTATTCATTTATATATGGACTGGCTTACACCTTCTAATTTTCTTCACTTATAATTTAAGATTTAATAAAAGGTTTATGCTCTTAACAACTGTTATCCTGTTTTTAGAATTAATCAGTAATGCTTGCATTAAAACATACAAAATTATAAAACATCTCACATGCATATAGCTCTTTATCAACCCGATATCCCCCCAAATACAGGAACCATTATTCGAATGGCCGCATGCCTTGACGTACAAGTTCATATTATTGAACCTTGCGGCTTTCCATTTGGTGAAAAATCATTTCGCCGGGCTGGCATGGACTATATTGATCAAAGCAAAATTACCCGCCATCAGGATTGGCAAAGTTTCTTGGAGACCATAAACAATAAGCGGATAATTTTACTGTCAACCAAGGCTGCGTCGCCCTACACAGAATTCCAGTTTCAAGAAGATGATATATTACTATTTGGCCGCGAAAGTGCAGGTGTGCCTGATGATGTTCATAACCGCGCAGATCAGCGCCTGCTTATCCCCATGGCTCCTGAGACAAGATCATTGAACATCGCCTTATCTGCCGCTATGGTTCTAGGGGAAGCATTACGACAAACAAAACAATTTCCAAAGGTTTAAAAATGACAATTGAACTACAAAAAGAAACCGCTAAAAACTGGTTCGAAGACCTCCGTACTGAAATATGTGATGCGTTTGAAACAATCGAAAATGATTATAGAGGATCATTATCAGATCAAGAGCCTGGAAACTTTGAGCGAAAATCTTGGTTTCGCGAAGAGGACCCAGAAAAAGGTGGCGGCACCATGTCAGTAATGAAGGGCCGTGTCTTTGAAAAAGTTGGCGTTAATGTATCAACCGTTTATGGTGAATTTTCACCGGAATTTGCCGCGCAAATACCTGGTGCAGATAAAGACCCGCGTTTTTGGGCGAGTGGTGTGTCGCTCGTTGCTCATATGCACAACCCACATGTTCCTGCCGTCCATATGAACACACGGCATATTGTCACTACTCGTGGATGGTTTGGTGGCGGGGCA
>JABIPV010000294.1 GCA_018699075.1 Kordiimonadaceae bacterium
CCCTCGCTTGGCACGCCGTCCCGAAATCTTAAGCGAAGCGCGGCAAGGCTTACCCCTGCATATACGATTAATATCGACCCAGAAGCCATAACGGCAAGAGGCTTAAATGTTCCCGTTAATGCAAGCCCCCCAATAACCAGAGCGAAAAAGATAATCGAAATATAAGGTGTGTTATATTTTGGATGAACTTTAGCAAGTATTTTTGGCAAATTTCCATCCCGTGCGGACGCAAAAACCACTCTTGGCGTGACCAATATATCTCCGCTTAACGTGCTAAAGATTGAAATTGCACCGCCAACCAAAAGCAGCTGAACACCCCATGAGCCAAATATTTCATTGGCGGCAGCGGCAAGGGGCGCTTCCGTATTATTGGCTAGTTCTGGACCTAACACACCCTGAGCAACTGTTTGAAGCCCAAGATAAAGAAAGAATATACTTCCCATACCAAGCAATATGCCTCTGGGGACTGTTTTTTCAGGATTTGATATCTCTCCACTGGCATTTAAGGCGCATTCAGCACCGGAAAAGGCAAAAATCAGGATAAGTGTCGCCGCGCCAATATTTTCAAACGAGGGCCATTCTGTGATGACCAAATTATCAAAATTTATAAAGAACATCCCGACCACAAGTAACATCGCAAGCGGAACAAATTTAGCTATTGTATTAAATATATAGAGCCGAACGCCTGATTTTACCCCCCGTACATTTGTCACGACCAAAAAAGTGAACAATACGATTATGAACAGAAAACGCCATAAAGGTTCGTGAAGTTTTGGCACAGCAATAGCAATGGTTTCTATCATCGCTATCAATATTGCCGCATCCGAAAGCACGGCCCAGCCAAACCAGAGTAACATTGAGGAAACAAAACCCGCAAATGGCCCAAACGCCTCTTCAATATAAGCATATGAACCGCCACTTCGGGTAACGCGGCTTCCGATTTCCGCATAGCATAAGAAAATCAAGCCAATAGCAACCGCGCAAATTAGATAAGCAATGATCGCCGCAGGGCCAAGTTTTGCCGCGACAACACCGGGAAGAACAAAAATCCCAGCCCCCACAACCATATTGAATATATTTGTACCCAGGGCACGTGTACCGATAACCCGAACTAAACCTTCGCTTGACTTGGAACCTTCTTCATTCATGCATTGCACTTTCGGTTAAGTTATTAAGCCATCATCAGGTCACAAATATTATTTATTTGCAACCTTCATTCATTTTAACAGCCCATTGCTCGCGATGTTCTTCAACAAAATCGATCAACGCTTGCAAGGCTCTTGGCATGATTTTTTCGCCGTAACCAATTCGGAAATAATCTTCGAAATAATCGCTGTCATCGGCAAAAACATAAGCCGGTTTTATTGATATTCCGGATTTTGCAAGTATTTCCCCCAACTCATCGCTATTCATTGGTCCTTTAAATTTCATAAAGGCTATTGCCCCCGCATTTGGGCGAACCCATTCAAAGAAGTTACTATATTTTTCAACAAAATCATCAAGCAACGCCACGTTATGTTTTATGATTTTTATGTTCTTTTCAATAATAATATCGCTTGCACGAAGGGCCATAATTGCTTGAATTTCACTGGCGCGACTTGGGCAAGCGGTTCCAAAATATTGAATATCGATAATTTTTTGTTTGATGCTTAAATCTTGAAACGCGAGCCATCCGATTGTGATGCCACAACCGCCCCATGGTTTTGAAAGCCCCCCACAGCTTATTCCTTTATGGTAGAGATCAGCCATTGCCGGAAGACGGTCTTTTTGATCATGTTCCAAAAGACGATAAATCTCATCCGACATAACATAAATATCATTTTTTTCTGCGATCTCTTTTAATTGCTGCTGCGCTTCAGGCTTCATCAATGTCCCCGCAGGATTATAGGGTTCATTAATCGCCATATACTTGGTATTTTCTTGCATCGCATCCGCGACCTTTTGCGGATCAATCTGCCAGTTATTTTCTGGATAAAGAGGGACTTCAGTTAACGTGCTCCCCGCATGATCTGGTGCTTTTAATACAGACTGATATCCGGGAGTAAAAACGATTGAATGGCTATTTTGATCAAGCAGTGCTAGGGCCGCCGTTTGCAAGCCCACTTGTCCACCAGCAAAAACAATAATATTTTCTGCGGTAATTTTTGCCCCGTATAGCTTTGCTATTTCCTCCAGTAGATCAAGACTGCCGCCATTAGGTGTATATTCCAAAGAATGTTTATGAAACTGATCGACAATATCCTGATCGCCTCTTTGCAAAGAAAGACTGATCAATTCTTCATTGCTAATCGGTTCAGCGAATGAATTTGAAAGACTATAAGGCAAGCCGCCCGTAACTTTTTTATGTCTCTTTGACCATGGTTCGTTATATGTCATATTTGTCTGCTTTTAATTAAGAATATATTTCTCATCCTCTAACTGTTTTAGAAGAATAAGTGCCGGGGCTTGAGCAATTAGAATATATTCATTTTCGGGATATAAATTCGCATTATAAGATGACATTGTGATGGTGGTAATTAAGCGCATCGCCATCAGGTAAAAAAGAATTTCACGCTCTTCATCTAATATCTTAAATTCATTATCATATGCATTGATAACGGCATTGGAAGCCATTTCTACATCATTTTCGCCAAGAAGTCCGTATGCGAGGGTGATCGCCAATTCATTTATTTGGCTAGCATATTGCAATTCACCAAAATCAATAAGTCCAGAAATTTTCGTTGGCGCGTCGGGAGAAATAAGAAAATTTTGCTCATTGGCATCACTATGAATGATTGCTTTACGCAAAAGAGGTAACTTTGGCAGAATGTCTTTCTCATAAACATCATATAACCGCATCATACGGTCGCGTGTATCGTCGTCGATGACATATTTCACATATGGCTTACAATCAATAACTTGATCAAGTTTCCAAAGCGGGTCTGAGCCTTCTGGTGATTTAGGGGAAAAATTTTCAAGTGCTTTTGAAAACTGGCCTAAAAAACGGCCAACGTCACTATAAAGCGCTTCGTTTCTAGGCATATTTGTCAGCATTTCACCTTCTAAAAAGGTAAGAAGCCGCACATAAAAACCATCAATTTTGGTGAGTTCATCGCCCTTTAATGTTTTTACAGTCTCTGAAAATTTTAATTTGGGGGCGGTGACTTTAAGATGTTTTAAAACATCAATCTGTGCTTGCACGAAATCTTTGGGCCATTTTGTATTGGCAATTTTAAAAACAAATTTTCCATTTTTAGTTTTGATAAGTGCGTTTTGATCTTCATATGAAACAAATGATGAAATTTCACCTTCTAACCCATATAAATCTTTGACTATTTTTGCTATTTTTTCATTATCAAAATTTGGCACAATTTCAGGTAGACTATTCATACTTTATAATTTCCACTCAGCACGGCGTTGATCAACAAATTCTTTAAACGCTTCTAGGGCAGCAGGCATTGTCCTGCGGCTAAAACCAATTCTAATATATTGACCTAGACCCTCCTCGCAATCAAAAATAGATGGTCCAAACACCAATATTTCATTCTCTTGTAATTCGGCTGCTAATTGATCGCCAGTTAAGGGACCTTTAAATTTTGCAAAACCAGTACCGCCCGCCTTTGGATATACCCATTCAAATAAATCACTATATTCAGCAAAGAATTCATCCAGTAAAATTAGATTATCTTTTATGATATCCATGTTTCTTTTAATAATGTCATCAGAAGACCTTAAGGCCATCATGGCTTGAATTTCACCCGCTCTGGAAAAACAAACTGCATAAATATGCTGAGTTTTAAGTAAATTCTTGATAAAATCCTTATCTTGACAAACTACCCAGCCAATACACATGCCTCCAGCACCGTAGGGTTTTGCCATGGTTCCTAGGGCAATAGCGTTCTTGGACATTTCCGCCATGGATGCAGAACGATCAGAAGGATCAAGCTCCAAAAGGCGGTATACTTCATCAGAAAGTATTTGAAGATTATTCTTCTCTGCAAGCGCAATTAGAGCTCTTTTATCTTCCGTGTTCATCAAGGCGCCCGAAGGGTTATGGGGATCGTTTAAAACGATATATTTTGTATTATATTGAATGGCTGCTTCAACGGCATCCAATTCCAAATTCCAGTCATTATCCGGCGAAAGGGCAACCCTGGTAAAACCACCTCCCGCAATAATAACGCCTTCTTCAAGCGATTGATAACTCGGGGTGACAATAATCGAATGGTCACTTTTATCCAAAACCGTCTGGGTAGTGAGCGTCATACCGGTTTGAGCTCCGGGAAAAACCACGATATTATCTGCTGTTATTTTTGCGCCATATAGTTTGGCGATTTCTTGGCGTAGATCAAGGCTACCGCCATTTTCAGCGTAACCCAGTGAATGATCATTATAAAGATCAACAAGGTGTTGGTCTCCATTATTATTCGCCATTGCAATCAGTTCTTTATGAGTGAGTGGTTCAGCGGACGATGCATAAAAACGATGTTTAATATCAACAGTTTCGACTAAAAGCTCGTCAGACCTTATGAGGTTCTTTAACAGGGGCATAAATTTTCCGTCAGTTTATTATCAATATGAAGTCATTTTGTCGAAAGATACACCCATTGTCCAGCAGGAAAACATCAGAAACCATTTTAACTTTTTTCTTTGCTATTGTTGCATTCAAGTGCAATCAAGAATAGACTAAATTTAATAGAAAAATGTATCACTGAGAGGTGGTTTTAACAGGTAAGTAGATGAAAATTCTACACTGCCCACGCAACGGTAAGGTAAAAAAGTCCGGAACTGTTCATTATTCTAAACCTTTAAATAAGTACGTTGGGTGCTTAATGAGGAGATGCCATTTTTAACTGAAAATATAAACAGCATCCCCATCATTACTCCCTTTGAAATTGGAAGATGATGGATAACAACACAACATTGGTTTTAGGTGGAGCCCGTTCCGGCAAAAGCGGAAATGCCGAGGCCCTGGCTTTAAATTTAAAATTGGATTTGATTTATGTTGCCACAGGAGAGGCCCGTGATGACGAAATGAGAAAACGCATTGAGCATCATAAAATGCAACGTGGCCCACTATGGAAGACGATCGAAGAACCTCTCTATTTATCCAGTGCTATTATAAACCACAGTCTTCCAGAAAACGTTTTGCTAATTGATTGCCTGACATTATGGCTAAGTAATTTACTTGAAAAAAATATGGATATAGATAACGAAGTCTCATATTTGATAGACGCCCTTAACAAAGCAAGTGGTGCCATAATATTTGTCGCAAATGAAGTAGGACAAGGGATAGTGCCTCTTAACCCACTGGCCCGTGAATTTCGCGACCATGCTGGACGTCTAAACCAACAAATAGCCGCCAATGTTGCGAATGTTTATGTCATCACAGCAGGGCTTCCTTTGCCGCTTAAAGAAAACAATCAACTGTTAACAAGAAAATTTATTAAATGAGCCGCCTTCAAATCAATCATGCTTCTGATCTTTCATCTGCCCTTAAAAACTTATCAGAATTCGATCAGGATTATTCAAATAAAGCAGCAGATAGGCAGGCACAACTAACCAAACCACAAGGGTCTTTAGGTAGATTAGAAGACATTGCAATTTGGTGTGCGGGATGGCAACAAAAAGAAAAACCAAGTGCCGATTTACCATCCTGTTTGGTATTTGCAGGTAATCACGGCGTTGCTGTGCAAGGCGTATCTGCATTTCCACCTGAAGTAACTGCACAAATGGTCGGTAACTTTCAAAATGGTGGCGCAGCGATAAACCAGCTTACGAAATTAAGCGGTGCGTCACTGGACGTGATTGCGCTTGAGCTTGATAAACCAACTAATGATTTCACCATTGCCAGCGCAATGTCAGAAAAGGAATGTTGCGTCGCAATCCAAGCAGGGGCAGACGCAGTACCCGAAAATGCTGATATTCTTTTGTTAGGTGAAATGGGCATTGCCAACACTACATCAGCCGCAGCAGTTGCCCTATCCACTTTTGGTGGCGATGCGAAAGACTGGGTAGGACATGGTACCGGCATTGATGATGCCGGCCTTATTCTAAAACAGCAAGTCGTTGATAAAGCAGTTAACCTCCACAAAGGCAGCCAAACATCTTCATTTGATATACTAATGACTGTTGGCGGACGTGAACTCGCGGCAATTGCGGGAGCCGTTATTGAAGCAAGGTTAAGGCGTATACCTGTGCTATTAGATGGCTTCATTTCCACTTCGGCAGCAGCAGCACTCACTAAAGATAACCCGCACGCTTTAGAACATACTCTGATCTCTCATTCCTCTGTTGAGCGAGGGCACCAAAAACTGGCGTTAAAACTCAACATGCGCCCAATACTTGATTTAGATATGCGTCTTGGTGAAGCAAGCGGTGCAGCTGTGGCACTTATGATTATCAAAGCCGCACTTGCTACACATAATGATATGGCAACATTTGATCAGGCAGGTGTCAGTAACAATGACTAAAGGGTCTTCACAAATTCAAATAATTAAAGAAGATATAGCAGCGGCTTTTATGTTGTTAACCCGCATTCCTATTAATTGGCAAAAAATATCAGACGAGGCACCCGATTTAAACCGATGTTTATGGGCCTACCCGTTGGTCGGACTGACTGTCGCCTTAATTGGTTCAATATTTTACTATGCAGCGTATCTTTTGCATTTGCCTAACTTAGTGTCCATTTTAATTGCCATTACTATTATGGTTTTCCTTACTGGTGCTTTCCACGAAGATGGCCTTGCCGATGTGGCCGATGGTTTTGGCGGCGGACAAACCAAAGAAGATAAACTTGAAATAATGCGCGATAGTCGAATTGGGACTTATGGCAGTTTAGCATTGATCCTCGCGATTTCACTTAAAACCTCAAGCCTTTATGAAATGTCTTCGGTTAATGTAATTTCTGCGTTGATATGTGCAGCAATGGTATCAAGATTTATGATAATCTTAGTGCTTAAGTTTTTACCTCCCGCAAGAAAAGAAAGCCTCTCCACCCAAGCCGGAAAGCCAAGTGCTAATAATATTGCCGTAGCTTTTATATCTACATGGGGTGTGGTGTTGCTTTTGACAGATTTCAAAACGTCCGTTATCATTTTTATCTGTGCTGCACTTTCAACGACCATACTTTGCAAGATTACTTTGAAGCAAATTGGTGGTTATACTGGTGATGTTTTAGGTGCCGCTCAACAAATATCCGAAATTAGCATATTGGTTTTTTTATCTGCATATTGGGTCATGCCATGAGCGATGATAATATTAAAATTACCCAATGGTATTTAGTACGCCATGCCCCCGTGATCAACGCTGAAAAAGGCGTTTATGCACAAGCAGATGGAAACGCAGCTATTCCAGAAGAAACAATCGTAAATGCGTTAAAGTCCTCGTTGCCTGAAGATGCAATTTGGCACGTCAGCCCTTTAAAAAGAACACGTCAAACGGCTGATGCGATAAGTAGGTCACTAAGTAACCTTTCTTATGATGATAGATTAATAGAACAGAATTTTGGTGAGTGGCAGGGACTGTCTTTTGAAGAAATAATGCGGAAGATCAAAGACCATCCGCCCCATAACTGGTCGCTATTATCTGCGGGAACCACACCTCCGAATGGGGAAAGTTTCGAAGATGTTCAAAAAAGGGTATCAGATTTTATCGATAGCAATGTGAATGAGCAACCGACCCGCCCCAGAATTTTAGTGACACATGCAGGTGTCATTCGTGCTTTCATCGGCACGGCCCTAGGATTAAGTAATGACAATGCATTAGCACTTGGCGTTGATCCATTTTCAGTTTCGAAATTAACCCATCAAACCGGAACCGGCAAAGGCGGAGAATGGCAGTTAAATTCATTAAATCAAACTTTTGGGAGAAAAAAATGAACAATGAATTTAATCCTGAAATCTTAAATGAAAAGGGACTTAATTTACAGTCAATATTCAATATTGATGAACTTCCAAAAGATATGATCAGCGCCCTAACGGTATCTGTACCTAGTCTTTCACAATATAATCAATTGATCGTTATAGGTCACGGCGGTAAAACCATGTGGAATTCATTAAGTTCTGATCAATTGGCAACATCAGACCCTATTGATGATTATTCCGTAAGTGCGGTAACATCATTTATTAATAACAACAATTCCATATCTGATTTTAAATTCATATATCCTAGTAATACAGTTATTCCTTTGCAATCGCTAGGATTGTTAGCAGGTTGGCATCATTCTTCTCTTTTTCGCATTGGCATAAATGATAAGTGGGGGTCATGGTTTGCCTATCGTGTGGTAGTGCTAACACAATCAAATTTTGAGACAACTGTAAAGATGGAAGGAGATGCACCTTGCGCAAAATGCGTAACAAAAGATTGTATAAAAGTATGTCCTGTTGGCGCAGTTACGGAAGAAAATTTCGAATTTGAAAAATGTTTTGCCTACCGCAAACAACCAAATTCAAAATGCATCGACAGGTGCCTAGCACGCATTATCTGCCCTGTGGCAACTGAACATAGCTACCCAGAAGAGCAGATTAAATATCACTATGGACGTTCTTTACAATCGCTTAAAAATATGTGATTAAAAATCAATTCCGCGTGCAGCTTTAATACCGTTATCAAAGGGGTGCTTGACCATATCCATGTTGGTTACAAGATCAGCTGCTTCAATTAAATTATCGGGTGCATTTCGACCAGTGACAATTACAGTTGTTCTAGGGTGACGGGCGAGCAGCCCCTTTTTGACCATTTCCTTATCAAGATACTCATTGCGCAAAACAATATTAAGTTCATCAAGCACCACAAGATCATATTCCCCACTATTGAGCATTTCTTTGCTTACTTCCCACGCCTTTTCGGCGGCGGTGATGTCACGTTCTCTATCCTGTGTTTCCCAGGTAAACCCTTCGCCCATAACTTCTAAGCGCACAAGTTCTGGAAACCGTTTAAAGAATTCTTTTTCACCCGTTTTCCAGTTGCCCTTTACATATTGAAGCACCGCTACATCATGCCCCCAACCCAGTGCCCTCAGTAACGTTCCGTATGCCGCTGTTGATTTACCCTTACCATCTCCCGTATGAAGCATAAAAAGGCCGCGTTCTGAGCGTTTCTTAGCTTTAATCTTCGCCCGGTGCTCGGCCTTCATTTCAATCATTTCTTTTTTATGTTCTTCGTTGATGTCGGTCATTTTAAGCCCTCTTGTCTTCCTATTGTATGATATTTATTCAAATCATAGCCCCTATAATGAGGGCAATCAGAATAATAATCCATGAAAAATTTATCAAGGTTAGCGCAATTATTAAATCCATAATTTCAACATCACGACCGATACCCAGCCAGGCATTATCTTTACGGTTTCCATTTTGATAAAAACGTGGCCCACCTAGGCGGACGTTCAGTATTCCGGCCATTGTTGCTTCGGGCCATCCGGCATTTGGGGACGCATGCTTATGATGAAAATTATACGCTGTTAATATGCCCGACTTAATATTTCCTGTAGCGGAAATCCACCCAGCACAGATAATAATTAAAAAAGAAAGACGAGCTGGTAGATAATTTGCCACGTCATCAATTTTTGCCGATGCCCAGCCAAAATGTTCAAATCTTTTACTTCTGTTGCCGATCATACTATCAGCTGTGTTAATCATTTTATAAGTGACAATTCCTGGTAACCCTGCAACCAAAAACCAAAATACCGGTGCAACAACACCATCTGAAAAGTTTTCAGCCACACTTTCAATTGATGCGCGGGCGATGGCATTTTTATCCAATGTTCTCGTATCGCGTCCAACTATCTTAGAAACTTCACGTCTGGCCTCATCAATATTATTTTTTAGCAGCGCCTTTTCTACCGCCCCTAAGTGATCCATTAAGCTGCGGTAAGCCAGAAATACACTTGCCAATAGAGCTAATATAAATCCAGTATCATCCCATTTTTCAACATATTCTTGAATAATAAAA